>CAYMXK010000076.1:656-14896 GCA_964393915.1 uncultured Prolixibacteraceae bacterium | reverse complement strand
GAAGGTCCGCAAGACCCGGGCCGCCTTCGAGGTCCATCAGGCTGGCCATGCCGGTGCCTGGTAATTTGGAAGATGCTTTAAGCTGTGCTTCCCTGAGAAAGGCGGAATTCAACCCGGTAGAGCCATAATCAAACGGGGCAATTTGTACGTAATAGAAGGCCATATCATCTATACCCCATTCTGCGCGCCAGTTTTCGATGAGACGCGTCATCAGTTTTTCGTAATGTGCAGGTTCGTTGCGGTTGGATTCTCCCTGGTACCAGATGGCACCGCGAACGGCAAATCCAATCATCGGGTGAATCATAGAATTGAACAGCACGGTGGGTACCTGTTGTGTAAATTCACCTGTTTGGGCTTTGTCAGGCAGGGTTACAAAATTGAATGATTTAAGTCCGCTTTCGCTGATCCAGGGTTCGATACGGGTCCCGCCCCATGCCGAACAGATCAGTCCAACCGGTACGCCGAGCGCCTGCTGAACCATTTTCCCAAAGAAATAGGCAGTTGCGCTGAATTCGGCTACCGTTTCAGGATGGCACTCCGTCCATTCCCCTTTGAAATCGTTTTGCGCGGTCAGGCTTTTGTCGCGGGCTACGTTGAAGAGCCTTACCGAAGGATTTCCGGAGGTCGCAATGGCTTCATTCGAACCCAGAATAGGCTGGTTGTTGAACCCCTTCATCGGCATTTGCATATTCGACTGTCCGGAGCAAACCCATACCTCCCCGATTAGTACATTGCTTAATTTCAGGGATTTACCGTCAGAGAGGGTAATCTCGTAGGGTCCGCCTGCGGCTGGTGTCGCAACCTTTAATTTCCAGCTTCCCCCTGCGTCAGCGCGGGTATTGTAATTTTTGTTGTTCCAGGAGGTGACCACTTTAACTGCCGATCCGGGAGTGGCTTTTCCCCAGAGCGCTGCTTCTGTTTGTTGCTGCAGTACCATGTGATCACCAAAAATGGCGGGTAAGCTGATCTCTGCATGGAGAGGAGCTGTAAAGACAACCAGCAACAGAAGAAGAATAGAAGAGACGAATAATTTTAATTTCATTTTGATGTGATTTAGAAATTGAAGTAAATGATATTTTCCTCAAAATTAGAAAAAGCCTCAGGTAATAAAAATGCTTGATTAAATTTTCTTCAATAAATATTTATTCTGACTGCATTTCTTTGCGTTCATTGCGTTTTTTACTTGCGTTCATAGCGGTTAAGATTAAAACCGCAAGGTTCGCAAAGGTCTACGCAAAGATCGCAAAGGATAATTTACTAATCATTATTCCGTTTAATTAACTGATATCTTTGCGTTCATTGCGTTTTCTCCTTGCGTCTTTGCGGTTAGAAAATGCAAGTAAGCGGGTAGTTCGTTCAATTTTCATGTGAAAAATTCATTGAATGCCTCAATCGGAACCTGCCTTTCCTCAGATATTTCCAATTGAATTACTATTTTCGCCCGATTGAAAAAACAAACTATGAAAAGAGCATTTGAAGTTTCCAACCCTGATTATAAACTCAGCCCGCTTACCGGCATGACGAGGCAGCACTATATTGAATGTGCCCGGTATTTACTGGAAAGGACATTTACCCATGTAAAATCCATTGAAGACCCGCTTTCTTTTCCCCGGGTGCCGGGCAAAACCTATCCGCAGCCCGATGATCCGGCCTGGCGTTACCGCTCGCTCGAATTTGAGGCCCTCGAAAGAACTTTTACATTGGCAGGCCCGCTGATCCATATCGATCCCGAGACCACAATAAACGGGATCAATTTAAGGGAGTATTATATGTTGCAATTGTATAATGCGCTCACTCCGGGTCATCCCAATTCATTGCCTTTGCCGGAGGAACTGCCCGATTCCAACTACCAGTTTACCTGCGAGTTTGGTGGACTGTTCAAAACTCTCCTGCTTATGCCGGATGCACTTTGGGATTATTTTTCGCAGGAGCAGAAGGACGAAATGGCCGTTACTGTTTCAAAATGGGCTCATCACCGGACTACCCAGAACAACTGGCGTATTTTCAATATCATTGCCCTGTCGTTCCTGAAGAAGTATGGCTATGCCATTGATGACGAATTGCTCAAAAGCCACCTCCTGTGGGTGGTCTCCTACCACTCCGGCGATGGATGGTATCTTGAGCAAACCTATAACTACTACTCCATCAGCCTATTTATAGTTTATACTACCATCTGGAACCGGACTTTCGGAGATGAATATTACCCTGAAATTGCCGGTATAATTGAGAAGTCTGCGCAGAAACTGATGGAATCCATCACCAGTTTTTTTGGGAGGGACGGATATATTAATATGTGGTCCCGCAGCATCTGCTACCGGACATGGGTATCGGGCGCTTTCCCGGTTGCGTTTATGCTAAAGGAAGAAACTACCCTCGATGCCGGCTGGGCCAGGAGGTTGTGTTCCGGGTCGCTGCTGCAGTTTGTTACCCGCGAGGAGTTTTACCACAACGATATCCCAAGCCTTGGGTTTTACGGGCAAAAGGAATATATGGTGCAGAATTACAGTTGCCCTGCAAGTCCCTTCCTGATGTTCCTTCCTTTTATCTGCCTTGCCTTGCCGGAGGATTCGCCCTTCTGGACAGCTGTGGAAAATGACGGAATGTGGGAAACGCTGGGTGACAGGACAAACAAAGTGCTGCTCGAAAGTCCGGGCCTGGTGCTGCTTAACCATGGCAAAACCGGCACCTCTGAGATTGTTTCAGGGAAAGTATATTACGACGATCCCAACTATTCCAAACTGGTTTACAATACCCATTTCCCATGGGAAGACCATAATCCGGGGGGCGGAACCTCCATGGAATACAGTTACCACAGCCTTGACCCGCGCGACCTGAGAGGCGATGACGTGAATTTCTACCTCACCGGTAAGGCAGTCGACAACAAATCCTCCACCAAACCGGTATTTACCACCTCTCAGAGCATGTTCTTTAACGGAATGAAGGACGGGGTATTGTACCGGCAGGCCATTATGCGCAGGCCCCCCAATAATGGGGTAGGATATATCATTGACCTTGCCGAGATTACTATCCCTGGAGGGGTGATCAGGATTGACCGTTCGCGTCTCGCTTTCGAATATGAACTTACACTTGGCCACTTTGGCCTGCCACATATTAATGGGGAAAGGGCTATGGTTGAGCAATTTGAAGTGGAGGACAGAAAGGTGATTATAGCTTCAATTCCCGGCAGGAAGGTTGCTTTGATCTCCTATCATGGCTGGGACAGGGTTGATTATATCGTTCACAGGGACCGCAATGCGGAAGCCGATGAAAGCACAGTGGTGTATGTTCATAAAAAGCGGTTGCAGAAAAATCCGCCTGTTGAACTTATGATCACCGTTATGTTACATAAAACTGACGACACTGAATGGACGAAGGAAGAACTGAACCCGATAAAGGAAATCAGTATGATGGATATTACCCCATCCGGCTCACCGGTGGGAGCCCGTCTGGTGCTGCATGACGGTGATGAATACCTGTTGGATTTCAAGGATATAGACGGCGCACGAACTTGTTGATTTGAACACAAAAATTGAATATTGGAAAAGTCTAAAACTTCTCCAATATTCAACTTTTAAATACCGGAAATTTTTGTATTTTTTTACTTCCCCCCTATGATTTTATTAAATAAATTATAAATTTGACACAGTCTTTCCAGAGTATTTTTGGTTAAGCATTGAACTAATCCGATCTTATGTTAAGTATGTTTGCGGAATATTTTGGTGATTTCACTAAATATAACTCTTTATAAGATTATTATTCTAACAATTACTAATTTTCTAAATCAAATTTTGCTATGAAAGAATCTATCCGGGGAATTTGCCTGCCGCGTGCGGGCATTACCAATTTTTTGGTGAAAATCAGGCTGCAGTTAATGTGCTCCCTGATTTTGTTTTTACTGATACCTGTGGCTGGTTTTGCCCAGCAGACCAGAGAGGTCAGTGGATCAGTTAAGGACAACAATGGGCAAGCCTTACCGGGTGTTGCCATTGTGGTCAAAGGTACCACCGTGGGGACGGTCTCAAGCATTAATGGAACCTTTCAGTTTAATATTCCTTCTGAAACCCAGACTTTGGAGTTTTCTTTTGTGGGAATGAAAAGACAGGAGGTTTCCGTAAGCGGAAGAAGTGTACTCGATGTGGTTATGGAGGAAGAATCAATTGGTGTTGATGAGGTGGTGGTGGTCGGTTATGGTGTCCAGAAAAAGGCCAACCTGACCGGAGCTGTCGACCAGGTCACCAGTGAGGTTTTTGAGGGCAGGTCAATGTCCAACATCAACCAGGGAATGAAGGGGATAGTCCCCAACCTGAACATTAAGCTGATGGACGGCAAGCCCACCCAGGCTCCCAAATTTAATATCAGGGGTACAACTTCCATAGGACAAGGGGGTGACGCACTGGTTCTTATTGATGGTGTGGAAGGTGATCCGAGCATGCTCAATCCGAACGACATTGCCAGCATTTCTATCCTGAAGGATGCTGCTTCTGCCGCCATTTACGGGGCCAGGGGAACTTTCGGCGTTGTGCTGATAACAACCAAGGATCCTGCAAAGGGTAAGACCAGTATTACCTATTCAACCAATTATTCAATAAAGAACCCTATTGTTGTGCCTGATCTTGTAACAGATGGGTACACCTGGGCAAAAATGTTTAATGAAGCCTTTGTTTCGCGGGAAAATTCTTCGCCTCAGAATGTAAATAAAACCTTGAAATTTTCTCAGGCCTACCTTGATTCATGGGAACAGAGAAAGGGACAAACCGGATTGCCGGAGGTAGAGATACATCCCACCACGGGGGAGTATGTATATTACGCCAGCACCGATTGGTACCGGGAGTTGTATAAGGATAACACCAATTCAAAAGAACACAACGTAACCATTTCCGGGAGTACTGATAAAACCAGTTTGTTGGTCACCGGGCGGTATTTTGGGCAGGATGGACTGTTCAGATACAATTCTGACGATTTTTCGGTGATGAATATCAGGTCAAAGGGGTCTGTCCAGCTTCTTCCCTGGTTGAGAATCGACAACAACTCGGACTATTCTGACATGTTCTACCACAATCCTTCGAACGTGGGAGAGGGTGGAGGTATCTGGAGAAACATTGCCGACGAAGGACACCCGCTCGCGCCTATGTTTAATCCAGACGGAACACTTACCATGGTGGCTGTATATACCGTAGGTGATTTCTGGTATGGTAAAAACGGAATTGATACCAAGCGAAAGATATTTAAGAACACTACCAGTTTTAATGCTGATTTGCTCAATAATAGGCTGAGTGTAAAGGGTGATGTCACCTTGCAGAACTCCAATTTTAACGAAAAGCGGCGTCAGGTGCCAGTGCCTTACAGCAACAAGCCCGGTGTAGTAGCCTATGTTGGGACAACCACCAATGATCTTCGTGATATCAATACTGAAACAAATTATATTGCGAGCAACCTTTATGCAGATTTTGAAGAAACTTTCAATGAAAGCCATTACCTGAAACTGCTGGTAGGCTATAATTATGAAGAGTCTACCTATCAGCGGTTTATGTCGCAGCGAAATGGACTGATCTTCGAGGATGCAAAGGACATGAACCTGGCTCTTGGGCAGTCTATTACTGTTCAGGGGGGGTATGAAAAGTGGGTAATCCAGGGTGGATTCTCAAGGTTGAATTATTCCTACAAAGATCGTTACCTGGTTGAAGTGAATGCCCGGTACGACGGGTCTTCAAAGTTTCCCGAAAATGAGCGGTATGGATTTTTCCCCTCCTTTTCGGCAGGTTGGAGAATTTCGAACGAATCTTTCTGGAATATCCCTGAAAACATAATTTCTGACCTGAAGGTTCGCGGGTCATATGGATCACTGGGTAACGGGAATATCGGATCATATGTTTACCAGGAACAATTCAGTATCTCGCAATCTGGGATTATCCTGAGCGGTACCCGTCCACAGCAAACCAGAAACCCCAGTGTTCTGCCACAGGGACTTACGTGGGAAACTGCCACCACTCAGAACGTGGGTATCGACGTTACCATGCTCGACAGGAGGTTGTACCTGGTTGCCGACGCCTACATGCGCAAAACAACCGATATGTTTACCATTGGTATGACCCTGCCTGCGGTTTTTGGTGCCACCGCACCCAAAGGCAACTACGCCGATCTGGAAACCACCGGTTGGGAAGCGGTGCTTACCTGGAGGGATAAATTCAATCTGAAATCCAAACCCTTTAATTACGACGTGAGGTTTACCCTCGCCGACAACAAGGCGGTTATTACCAAGTACAACAATCCCAATAAGTTACTGACCGACTATTACGAAGGCATGGAACTGGGGGAGATCTGGGGTTATGTCACTGACGGTTATTTTACTTCGCAGGAGGATATCGCCAATAGTGCCCAGCAGAGTCCCACTTTCAGGACTACAGCAAACAGGACATGGTTTCCCGGTGACCTGAAATTTAAGGATCTTAACAACGATGGATTTATCAATCCTGGAACCAACCGTCTTGAAAATCCCGGCGACCGCAAAATTATAGGTAACAGTGCACCCAGGTATCAGTATGGATTTGGACTTGGCGGTGACTGGAACAATTTCAATTTTTCAGTATTCCTTCAGGGAGTAGCCAAGCAAGACTGGTATCCCAGTCAGGAAGCAAACCTCTTCTGGGGGCAATACACCCGTCCATATGGAGATATTCCAAAAACCCAGCTGGGCAATATATGGAGCGAGGATAATCCTGATGCCTACTGGCCACGATATATTTCGAGGATTGCCAATAACGCTGATGGTCCGCTCAGAGCAGCACAGACAAAATACCTCCAGAATGTAGCCTATCTTCGCATGAAGAACATTCAGTTTGGCTATGATCTTCCGAAAAATGTCATTTCGAAGATAGCAGCCGAAAATGCCAGGGTATACATTTCTGCTGAAAACATCCTGACATTTACACCGCTTTATAAGGTCAGCAAAAACTTTGATGTTGAAAATGCTGTGGCATCCGACCAGCTTTTTACTTCCAGTAACTCGGGCGACGCATATAACTATCCGATGATGAAGAGTATCACGCTTGGATTGTCGATCACATTCTAATTTAAAATTTTTAAAATCTACAGCAATGAAAAAACAATATTTATGGTTCATATTTTTAATTGCAGTGTTTGCAAGCTGTGAACTTGAGCAGCTACCTGAATCCACAGCATCCAAATCGGCTGTGTTCGGAAGCGAGAGCGGCCTGAAATTGTATACTAACTCTTTCTATTCCATGTTACCCAATCGCGGCACCCATCGAGCCGATGCCATGTCGGATTACCTGGCAAGGCGGGATGCGCCCACATTTGTTACTCAGAATGCCTTCAGTGCATTGATTGGCACAGGGTGGAGCTGGGGTGACCTCCGGAATCTCAATTATTTTATTGTGAACAACAATAATCCCGCAGTGCCAGAGGCAACCCGGCGACATTATATGGGAATAGCAAAGTTTTTCAGGACATATTTTTATTTCAACAAAGTAAAAATGTTCGGAGATGTGCCATGGATCAACTCCCCTCTGGATGTAACCGATGAGGCCTTATATAAGGGACGGGATTCCCGCGCTATGGTTATGGACTCCATTCTTGCCGACATAACCTATGCAAGCGAAAATATCAACATTACTTCAGATCCTACACGTAGTACTGTTACGAAATACGTGGCTTATGCCCTTAAAGCAAGGATCTGCCTTCATGAAGGTACTTTCAGGAAGTACCATACAAGTCTGGGATTGACCAATACCGCCAACGTTTGGTTAACAAGGGCTGCTGAAGCTGCCAAAAAGGTTATGGATGAAAGCGGTTTCAAAGTGTATGAAGCAGAGGGAACAGACAAATCCTACCGGTCGCTGTTTGTTTCACAGGTGCCCAACTCCACAGAGGTAATGATGGCTGCCATTTCCGATCTCTCGCTGAGTATCCTAAACGATGCCAACTGGTACTGGACCAGCGGAACTTATGGCGACAAGGCCAGCTTTATCCGTTCTTTCATCAACACCTATCTCAATATTGACGGAACACCTTTTACCAACAACCCGGGTTATGCCACCATGACTTTCATGGACGAGGTAAAAAACAGGGACAAACGTTTAAAGCAAACCATTCGTTTAGGTGATTATAAAAGGACCAGCGGTGGGTTGCAGGTTCCGGCACCACCACTGTTCTCCTATACATTTACCGGGTATCAGCCTATAAAATGGACACTCGATGACATGTATTACGACACCAGGGACTTGAATAACAATGCTATATCGATGTTCAGGTATGCCGAGGTTTTACTGACCTATGCCGAGGCCAAAGCTGAACTGGGTACCCTCACTGATGCGGAATGGGCTCAAACGGTTGGTGCCCTGCGGAAAAGAGCAGGTATAACCGGTGGCCTTAACTCAAAACCAACAACGGTTGACCCCTACCTTCGATCGGTGTATTTCCCCAATATTTCAGATCCGGTAATACTGGAAGTCCGCCGTGAGCGGGGAATAGAACTTTGTCTCGAAGGATTGCGTTTCGATGATGTGGTGCGCTGGAGACGGGGAGAGTTGATGCAGATGGAATGGAACGGTTTTTATGTTCCTGCACTGGTTACGCCTATGGATTTAAATGAGGACGGAATTCTTGACGTGGCTTTCTATCAGGGTACCAGGCCTTCCCCTGCTGTTGCAGGAGTTACCTATGTGGATGTGTCGCCAACGGTGGGCGGAAAAGTCAACACGCAACTGCTGAAAAATGGTACAACAGGAGAAATCACCTGGTTGAATACCATCATCAGGAAATGGGAGGACAAAAATTATTACTATCCTATTCCTGAACCCGACCGCCTGGCAAATCCTGCTTTGGGACAGAATCCCGGCTGGTAGGATAACCACTTTTATATTATTTGACAAATAGTAAAACGTTTCTGAGGTAACCATACTTCAGAAACGTTTTTGTCTGCTATATTTATTACCCTTAACAAGACGGTAATTTTAGGGCGGACCTGTAATTCATAGTTTAGTAATATTCAACAAATCAATATCATATGAAGACTACACTGCTGTTTTTGTTATCCGTAACTATTTTCCCGCTCTGCCTGGGCGCGGGTGAAGTACGCTCGTTTTCCGACGATAACCCTTCCTCCATGAACATTATCTGCTACAATATCAGGATGAATACCGCCTCCGATGGAGTAAACGCATGGCCATTGAGAAAGGAAAAGGTGACCGGCCTGCTGAGATTCCATAAAGCCGATATTTTTGGCGTCCAGGAGGCACTGCCCGAACAGGTCGCCGACCTGGTTGATGCATTTCCTGAGTTTGACCATTATGGCGTCGGACGGGATGACGGTATTTCCGAAGGTGAACACATGTCGATTTTTTACCGCAAATCCCGCTATGAAAAATTAATCGGGGGAACTTTCTGGCTCAACGAGGCTACCGATAAACCCGGTTTCGGCTGGGATGCTGTTTGCAACCGGACCTGCACCTGGTTGAAACTGAAAGACATGAACACGGGCAAGCTGTTTTATATTTTCAATACGCACTTCGACCACCGCGGAGATACTGCCAGGGAGGAATCGGCCAGGCTGATTATCCGTTTTATGAAAGAGATCAACCGCGATAATCTGCCATTTATCCTTACCGGTGATTTTAATGCAGTAAAGGAATCGGTTCCCATCCGTACCATACTGGATGCCTTGAAGGACTCAAGGACCATTTCTGAGACAACCCCATATGGTCCCGATGGGACAAGCGGTGGTTTCGAAGTGAAGGAAAAAACCCGCACCATCGACTATATATTTGTTAATGAAAAGGTCAGGGTAATGCGTCATGGAAACTTGTCGGAGTCATACGGCCTCTTTTATCCCTCTGATCATTTGCCAGTACTTGCAGAGATTGAATTAAAATAGCCTGTCGGGCAGCATCATCCTTCAAGAATCGCCCTGCAGTACTCCACGCACCTGGCTACTTCCTTAACTGCATCGGAGCCCTCTGGTATCGGGTATTCGAGTTCAATATCGGCAGTTATGGGCCAGCCCTTTTCTTTCAGCAGGAGGAGGATATCTGCCAGTGGGGTATCTCCTTCACCAAATGGCATATTGGTATCGGCAGGGTTGGCATCAGGTCCTGTTTTGTCCTTGATGTGCAAACTGGCAATCCGGTCATGCAGCCTTTCTATCACCATATTGGGATGGAGGCCGGTTGCACCGAAATAGTGGCCTACATCGAGGTTGAGCTTAAGGTAAGGACTATATGTCAGGTACTCTTCAAACGAAAATCCCGGCAGTCCGGGCTGGCCATGGTTGTGGAAAATCACAAACAGCTTGTGTTTTTCCGCAAAAGGGGCCAGTCGTTGTGCGGCCTCAACCGAAATTTCGGTGGTGATACCCCGGGCACCGAGGGTACGGGCCACGTTAAAGGCATAGTCGATCTCTTCATCGCTCCATCTCGGATTGCCAAGTTTTGCAATATCGATGTTGACGCCCGCGTCGTTGTACATTTTCTTCAAACCGGCGAATTTCTCCATCGGTACCGACAACCGCCATTTGCGGTGTTCATCTGTCTGCAGGGCACGTGCTTCCAAGAGTTCTGCCTGCTGTGCATCTGTCAGCTCTGTGCCCCTCGGATAAGAAGGAATTTCGATGACAGGAATTCCGGCATACGATTCAATGGTATTTCCCATCAACTCTACAGAGCTGATACCTGATGCCAGCAGGTAGCCCAGCATATTCTCCGCGCTGTCGGGCATGCCCCGGTAACTGTAGGAGATGGCACCGATCTGTACGCCCCCGAATCTGGACCCCTTGTCAGCCACCTTCCCCGTGCAGGAAGCCAGTCCGCCTGGTATTGCGGCCAGTGCCGCCAGCGCAGCGGTACTGCCAATAAAATCGCGCCGTGTAAATTGTTTGACTTTGTTCATTTGCCTGTTCATACTTTTTTATTATTGGTTTCTGATGATTTCAACTTTTATGGCTTGATTTAAAGGAAGTTGGAAGACCACGGGGTGATCTTGTTTTACTATCTAACAAATATATCATAAGCTTTTTAATAAAACAAGCTCAAAGTTTGAGGCTACTCTGAAAAGCCCTTTTTCTGCCACTAAGACTCCAGGACACCAAGAATCACAAAAATTAATCAACTGAAAATCAATATTTTGTACAACTTAGTGTCTAAAAGTCTTCGTGCACTCGTGGCAAATTAAATTTTTTGACTTTTCGTCGTGGTCTAAAATTTTTAGGGCACTGTTTTTGAATGTGTCCCAAAACCGCTTCATTTTCTTCAGGAATGAACAACCTTATTCTGTTTTTAATGAGTAACTTGTAATCACTTTTAAATGCACATCAGAATGAAAGTAATTTTTATCGCCATTATATGTTTAACCCTGACCACACCCACCATGGCACAGAAGGAATACAGTAAACAATGGCAGAAGATCGATTCTCTGCAAAAACTCGGACAGGTTCAGTCTGCCCTCGTTGAAGTGATGTCTGTTTATGCCGGAAGCAAAGAGGACGGAAATGATAGCCAGATGTTAAAGGCATTGTTGTATAAAATCAGGCTGGAAGCTGAATACCAGGAAGATAGTTTTGACCAGGCACTGGCATTTGCCACCCAGGAACTGGAATCGGCAAAAAGTCCGGTCAGGCAGGTTTTATATTCAATAATTGCCCAGGTTTACCTGGATTATTACAGTGAGAACAGATGGCAAATCATTGAGCGCTCCCCGTTGGCGGGCGATTCCTCCCCTGACATGGCCACATGGGATGCACGGCGCTTTGTTGAAATATGTACCGATTACTTTTTATTGTCGGTTTCTGAGCCTGATATTCTGAAAAAAACACCCCTCAGTCAGATGGAGGAGATCATCGTCGAAAAGCGTGATACCCGGAAACTGAGACCTACTTTATATGATTTTCTGGCATTTCGGGCGGTTGATTTCTTTTCCGGTGAAATGTGGTCTTATACTGAGCCTGCAAATGTTTTCAGGATGGATACTGAGGCATTTTTTGCCCCTGCAAAAGATTTTATCGATTGGGATATCATCTCCGAAGACAAAAGGTCCTTTGATTTTTTAACTTTGAAGCTGTACCAGGAAATTCTACGCTTTCATATTTCCAACGAAGATGATGTTTTTCCACTCGTGGATGCAGATCTTGCAAGGCTGGCATTTGTATACAGAAAAAGCACCCATCCGGAAAAGGATCAGATTTATCTCCGGGCGTTAAGGCAGCTGGCCGACATGCATAGGGACACGCCGGTTTCTGCAGACATCATCTGGCAACTGGCCCTTCAGCTCCGCACACAGGGGTATGCTTACCAGCCACTTGTTTCAGATGCGCATAAATGGGATGTAAAAGAAGCCCTTGAAATTGCTGAGAATGTGGCCCGGCAATTTCCGGATACCGACGCAGCAAAAAATTGCCTGGTTGTGGCTGAGCAGATCAAATCTCCCTCATTGCGTCTTACGGCCAATTCTCAGGTCGTTCCCGGCCTTCCGGCACTCGCCCTCGTTGAATACAGGAATGTGGATTCCCTGTTTTTGCGAATCGTTGAATTGGATCCCGAATCCGAACGAAGTTTTATGCACAGAGACCAGAAGGAACTGCTGGAGAAATATTTATCAGGCAATCCTGTTCAAAGCTGGACCCGGATATTGCCAACGGATGGCGACTACCAGACCCACCGGGCCGAAATACACTTACCTGCCATGGCCCCGGGCAATTATGTATTGCTCGCATCGAATACTTCAGAATTCAGTCTCTCCTCTGAGATCTCTTATTATACGTTCTGGAGTACCAGCATCAGCGTAATCAATCGTGAAAAAGAGGATGGGTCGAGAGAAATATTTGTGCTCCATCGTAATACAGGTCAGCCCATGTCCGGTGTAAAGATACAGGCACTTTATCAGAAATATGATTACCGGAAGAGGGAAACCATAAATGTGCACGGACCGGCGGTTATTAGTGGTAAGGATGGTAATGCCCTTTTGCCCCCTGCGAAGGATGAACAATTCAATGGAATGTACTTGTTTCTCAGTACCAAAACGGATAAATTCATGACTGAGCCTTTTTACGAGAGGGGATTCCGGTACGACAAGGAGCCAACTGTGGAAATCAGAACCCACTTTTTTACCGACAGGGCCATATACCGGCCCGGACAAACCATTTATTTCAAGGGCATTGTACTGGAAAAAACGGGTGACAAATCAGAAATTAAGCCGGACTATTCAGCTACGGTAAAATTCAGGGATGCGAATGGACAGGATATAGCCAGTCAGCAGCTAAAAACAAATGATTTTGGGTCTTTTTCAGGCTCGTTTGTTGCTCCGTTGGGTGTACTTTCAGGGCAGATGGAAATTTACTCAGACAATGGTCAGGTAAATATACAGGTGGAGGAGTATAAAAGGCCGAAATTTGAGGTTACTTTCAATCCTGTCGAAGGCTCCTTTAAACTTGACGGGGAGGTTACGGTTACCGGACAGGCAATGGCCTATGCGGGCAGTATATTGACTGATGCCACCGTTGTCTACAGGGTTATCCGGAATGCCAGGTTCCCGTACTTTTTTTGGGGCTGGCGCGACAGGTATCCCTCTTCCCCGGCCATGGAGATTGCCAATGGCGTTTTAGTAACCGGCAGCAAGGGGGAGTTTGAGATCAAATTCAACGCGGTTTCCGATCCTTCTGTTTCCAGGACCTTTTCACCTGTGTTTACCTATACCGTCTATGCCGATGTGACTGATATCAATGGAGAAACGCACAGTGCCCAAACTTCGGTAAGCGTGGGTTACGAGTCTGTACTGATTACCACCAACGTGGAGGATAACCTGAATGCAGCTGATGGCCTTCTGCTTAAAGTACAGGTAAAAAACCTTAATGGGCAGCCTGTTGCCGCTGAAGGCACCATAACGGTTAACAGGGTTATACTGCCGTCAACGGTGCTTTTTCAGCGCAAATGGCAACGTCCCGACAGGTTCACAATGACAAGGGACATGTTCAACAAGTTGTTTCCCGGTGAAGTGTATGACAATGAGGATGATGTTGCCTTATGGGCCAGGGGGGAAAAATCCGTGCCGACAATCACCGATTTCCAGTCGCCCGCCGAGAAATTGGACGCCTGCAGAACCGGCGGGCCGGTCTCAACCTTCGACGCGGTCGGCGCCATGAAAACATCGCGGAAACCGCCGGTGCGATGCCGCCCCAGAACCACCAGACCGGCACCCAACGCCTGAGCGGAGGCGGCGATTTCCTCCCACGGCTC
>CAYMXK010000076.1:0-646 GCA_964393915.1 uncultured Prolixibacteraceae bacterium | reverse complement strand
GTTTTTCAACTCCCGGGGATTCAGCCATACAGGTTCTCACTCATCCTGAGGCCGGATTGTATGTGATGGAAATTAAAACGAAGGATGATGATGGGAAAGATGTTGTGTATACCAAATATTTCAATGTTTACGATGTCCGGAACGATAAACCGGCAATAGCTTCTCCCCTGGAGGTCATCCTGCTCACTTCGGTTGCGGAACCCGGAGAAACCGCAACACTTCTTGTGGCTTCCCCGTTGAAAAAAGCCAGGGTCATGGTTGAAATCATATCAAAGAACAGCCAGCCCATCCGGAAACACTTTAACATAGGCAAGAGCCGGCAACGTATCGATATTCCTGTTCTCGAAGAGCACCGGGGGAATATAGTTGTCAATGTGACAATGGTATACAAAAACCGTGTCTTTCAGGAAAGTAAAGTGGTAGAAGTTCCCTATACCAATAAGGAACTTGAAATCATCACCGGCAGCTTCCGGAGTGAACTCGAACCCGGGCAGGAGGAAGAGTGGCATATCACCATCAGGAATAAAAATGGGGAAGGAGTCGTTGCAGAAATGCTGGCCACGATGTATGATGCTTCATTGGATGCCTTCCTTCCTCACAGGTGGCCTTTCCCGCTCTATAATGAGTTGAACTGGGTTCAGCCCTG
>CAYMXK010000075.1:0-14897 GCA_964393915.1 uncultured Prolixibacteraceae bacterium | reverse complement strand
TCAATAAGCTTACCTGATCAATAAGCTTCTCCAAAACAGCATTCACCAGGTGAACCCAAAGTCACCAGGTGAACATGGCAATAAGCTTCTTCAAAACAGCATTCACCAGGTGAACCCAAAGTCACCAGGTGAACATGGCAATAAGCTTCTTCAAAACAGCATTCACCCGGTGAACCCAAAGTCACCAGGTGAACATGGCAATAAGCTTCTCCACATGATTCTATTTTCCCAGTTTGACATTCCCATAACGGCTGGAAACAGATACCTTTCCTTTGCTGCCACCAAGTACAGTTCCATTTATGGTCTGCTTGGTGTTTTCCTTCATACTGTTGCCTGAAAAGTTGTTTTGCGGATAGTTAATTGAGCAGTACTCACAAGTTGCAACCACCTGATAAGCTGCCTTTTCATCCATTCCCAGAGAAATCTGTGCATAACTGCTGTTAATATCTACTGTCCCGAAATCTGCAGGTATGTGTTCAACCCTTATCGTGCCATAACCTGAAGCCAGTTTTAAACTGTTCTCAATTGTGGCGATTTTATAATTCGAAAACTTGCTGTCCCCTTCCAGGGCAGTCAGCGTTCCGAAATTAAAGGTATCATACTTCGAACTTACCTTGATGGAGGTCATTTTATCAATATTTAAGGTGGAGTATTTCGATTCGAGTGTCACATTACCGGCACTTTTCATAAACATCCTGGAGTACGACAATGATATCCGGGCATCCTTCATCGATTCCACATCGGCCTTGCCGTAGGCGAGATCCAGCCTGGTCCCTTCACCCTCTAACTGTCCGGCAGTCAGGTTTCCATAACCGATATCGAATAAACCCTTTCCTGTAAGCTTCTGTACGACAACATTGCCAAACTTGTTGGTAATATTAAGGTTCCTGTCTGCCGGGATATTAACGGTGTAGTCAATACTGAACTTACTCCGGGATTTAAAATTGGAAGCAATCTGTGTTTCTGCGGTTGCCTTGCTACCCTGCTGTCCAAAGCTGACGGAGATATCATCAAGTATATCTTTTGCACGGCTCTCTGACCCTTCGGCAGTGACGACCACTTCGATGGTCACCATGGCTCCGCCTTTGTCCGACACCTTAACTTCTCCAAATTTATTTACAATCTCCAATGTCTCTATCTCACCTGCCGGCCAGCTTTTGCTGAACCGTCGGGTTGTTTCCTGCGCGGTTACCTCCATACATAAGGTGATGGCAACAAAGAATGCGACCGCTAAATTAAACTTCTTTTTCATGGCTTATGTTTTTTTGATTTTTCACTTCCTGTAACTTACTAACTATCATTTCAATTACGCCTAATTTTGCCTGATAATAGTCAAGCAGGGCATTAACGACACGTTCGTCGTATGGGTTGGCTTCAAACTCCTTCCTGATTTCCTCATACCGGCGTTCAAACTCCGCAAACTCCTGTTGCATCATCTCATCATCGGCTTTTGAAACCACTCCCGAAGCAGCCATGCTGTTCCACGAATCGATGCCACTTTGTATGGAACTGGTATAGAAGAACTCTATTTCGGCATATTCAGGTGAAATGCCGGCCAGGCTGACAAGTGGCTTCTCATCCTCAGCAAGCCAGAGATTCACCTGATTTACTGCCATTAAAACAAAAACTACTGCCGCTGCCACTTTCCAGACGGTGGTCCAGTTGAATGAAATAACCCTCTTTTCAGCCTTCAGCCTTGCTTCAAACCGCTCAAAGTGACCGGTATCCGGCTCTGAACTGTTCAGTTCATCGAGGTTATCGGCTATCAATTGTTCTATATAATCCATACTATTTATTATTTATTATTGATGATTGATTATTTATTATTCATCAATCATCATTAATCATTAATCATTAATCATTAATCAATTATAAATATAAAGTTCCCTGTTACGCAGGATTTCTTTCAGCTTGTTCTTTGCCCGCATAAACTGCGTCCGGCATGCCGAGTTCGTTATGTTCAGTATCTGACTAATCTCTTCATGGTCATACCCTTCGATAAGATGCAGGCTTAAAACAACCCGGTAGCCATCGGGCAGAGATTGAATGGCATTCCGGATAAGTTTCACATCCACACCACAACATCCTCCATCCTCCTCTTCCCATCCGGCCGACCTCTCGTTTACCTCTACAAATTTCACGCGGCGCTTTTTCAAATAATCCAATGAACGGTTAATTACAATTCTTTTCAGCCAGGCACCGAAACTTACCTTTCCCTCATAGGTGTCTATCTTCCGGAAGGCGTTCAGGAAGGCCTCCTGCATCACATCTTCCGCATCGGCAGGATCACCTACCATCCGAAGACAAACATTGTACATTCCTTTATAAAAAAGGCGATAAAGCTCAGACTGGGATTTCCGGTCACCATGCCGGCACCTGTCGATCAATTCCTGATGAATATTTTGATACTCAGTTTCCAATTTGTTTCGTATTCTGATTCAATGACGACAAGTAAATAACAAATGTTGCATGTGGGGATCTTTTTTGGCAAAAAAAAATTGGCTGCATAAAAAATCTGCCTCCGGCAAAACAGTTGCTCAGCCGACTGGCTGCTTAATTGAGAAGAGAATCATATCCGGTTAAAAAGCTCATAAATGGAATCAGCCTGCCATTTCTTATCAGGGGACTCCACCAGCCAGGTGAGCCTGCCGGTGTCTGGCGATTTTAAAATGGTAATTTCCAGGTTGGCCCCGGCGCGTGTGGTAAAAAAATAGCCCTTGCGCTCCAGCGCCCTGATGGTCCAGGAATAAGCTGGCTCCTCTCCTCTCACCGATGCTGTTCCGGCATGCTCCTTCTGGAAATAGAAATCGCCGGTATGGGTGTCGAAGGCAATGCTCCCTGAAGCGAAGAGCCTGTCGAGCCATCCGTTTAGCACCGCATCTTCAGGCGAACCTTCGAGCGATTCATCTTCAAGCAATATCCAGAACTTGTCCATTTCACGAAGGGCAATATTCAGATCGTGGGTTGAAAGTATAATGGTTTTGTTTTGCTGCCGGGCCAACCTGTGCAGCAGGTGAAATATTTCATATTTGTTGTTTACATCGAGAAAGGCGGTGGGTTCGTCCAGCAGAATAAAAGGTGTATCCTGGGTCAGTGCTCTGGCTATCAACGCCCTTTGTCTTTCCCCATCGCTAAGTTGGGTAACCATGCGGCGGGCGAACTTCTTTAATCCCACTTTTTCAAGTGCATCGGCAACTTTATCCCTGTCGGTATCCGACAGCTTGCCCAGCCAGCCCGTATAGGGGAAACGGCCATAAGCAACCAGGTCTGCCACACGCATATTGGCAACCTGCACGCTTTCAGTGGAAACAAAACTCAACATCCGCGACAATTCCCCGGGGGAGTAAGCTGCGACATCCTTCCCATGATACAATATCCTGCCTTCCCAGCTTTTCTGAAATCCTGCCATAGTCCGGAGTAAAGTGCTCTTCCCAATACCATTCGGACCAATCAGGGCAATCATCTCTCCTCCACAAGCCGAAAAATTAATACTTTCCCGGGAGAACCCCAGCTCACCATGGGTCCCGGAATAGCCCACCTTAAGCCCCGTTATATTTACAGCCATTGAATCTCCTGAATTTTTCACAGCGCAGCAAATTTACGGTTCCTGATGATCATCCAGACAACCACCGGTATTCCAAGCAAGGCAGTTACTGAGTTAATCGGCAAAGTTGCCTGCATTCCGGGAAGTTGTGCAATAATGTCGCTCAGCAGCATCACGTTGGCTCCTGTCAATATTACGGCAGGAATCAGTACCAGATGATTGGAAGTGCGGAACATTACCCGCGCGAGATGGGGCACTGCAATCCCGATAAAACCTATGGGACCGCAAAATGCCGTAATTGTTCCCGCAAGAAGGCTGGCTCCAAAAAAAATTACGAGGCGGCTTCGAATGATATGAACCCCCAGTGAACGGGCATAGGTCTCACCAAGCAGAAGGGCATTCAGATCCTTTATTTTGATGATGGCCAGCAAGGATCCGACTATAGTAGCCGGCACAAGCACGGTCAACTGGCTGTAGGTAACACCTCCCAGGCTTCCCATTGTCCAGACAATGAAAGATTTAAGCATGGCTTCACTACTGAAATACTGCAGTATGCTTACAATAGCCGATGCCGCACTGGTGAACAGAATTCCCAGGATTAATATGGTCATGTTGTCATTTACGCGGGTTGAAACCAGCAGTACCAGGATCATTACAAAAAATGCCCCCAGCCATGCAACCAGGGCGAGGGACCAGGCCCCCGAAACTGAAAATATGCCCCACGCAAGCGTAGAGGAAAAACCCAGGGCGAAAAGCGCGACACCCAGGCTGGCACCTGCACTTACCCCCAACACGTATGGCCCTGCGAGGGGGTTCCGGAATACAGTCTGCATCTGCAAACCACTTAAAGACAAAGCTACTCCGGTTACCACGGCAGTTAGTGCCTTGGGCAACCTGAAATCGTAGATTATTATGCGGGTTGTGTCAGCCACCTTCGAGGGGGAAAACACGGCCAGGATCCCCTCCCGCATCGGAATCATAACAGAACCAATCAGCACATCAGCAAGAAAAAGAAATAATGCCAGCAGAACCATCAGCGAGAAGAGCGTGGTATGGGTCCATTGCCTGGCTAATATTTTGTGCCCGAATCTGGTCATTGTAATTTTCTATTTTATTACCTGATAGTATGTCATTTCCTGACTGTTTAAAGCCCCTCTGTGGAATATGCTGATAAGATCAGCAAGAATTACTTCGGGTGCAACCACGCCGCTTTCCCAGAAATCATTGCCTCCCAGGCCGGTTGCCCGCCGGTTGTTGTTGAATATTTCACCCTGACTGAAAACCCTGAATTTTTCAAAACGGCTGTCTGCAGCCAGGATTTCACTTTTCGAGGTAACCATGCCCACATTCAGCCAGAAATCGGCAACGGATGCCCACATCAATGCCTCCTCAAAAGAGATAACATAACTTTCCCGGCTACTATTATCGCTGCCAATATAATCACCTCCTGCATCGGCAATCAACCGGGCCATGTAAGAATCTCCGCCGGGCACCCACCAGGCATCGCGATACGGGAGCCCCATCATTATTTTTGGCTTGTGGGCCTGCCCGGCTGATATCCTGGTAAGTTCTTTGTATTTTCTTTCGGTCTCCCCAAAAATTGAATCGGCCAGTTCGCCCTTATTAAACAATTCACCTGCAAATTTAATCCATTCAGCCTTGCCCAGGGGCGATGTTTCCAGATATTCGGCATTCAGGATGGATGGAATTCCCAAATCACTGAATTTACTAAGAAAACCGGTAATTTCGCTATCCACTCCGTAAACCATCACTACATCAGGCTGAAGGTCGATAATGGCCTCAAAATTAAGATTCTGACCATATCCCACATCAATGATTTCAGCATTTTCAACCCCTTTCTTGATGACCGGATGCGAGACGTAAATACCTCCGGAAATACCCTTTACCCGGCTGATTTCACCCAAAGCATCCAAAAACGCCAGGTGAGTGGTGGAAAGGCAAATGATTTTTTCGACTGGTGTCCGGATGATGTTTTTCCCTTTTAATGAGGCGGGTATGTCCGATGTTTTATCAACCAGGTAATAGTCAATCTGAATATTCCGGGCTTTTTCCCAGGGGTTGACGACAGTTAGTTTCCGGATGCCTTCCTCATCAGTTACATAAAAGCCCTCGGCATAGGCATCGGAAGACCTGTTTTTAGTGTGTTGTTCTCCCGGACGACAACCTAGAAAAAGCAGTAATACAATTATTGCCAGATAGTTATATATATCCATTGGCGTAATCCTAATTAGCAGCCAGAATAATTTTACCGGCATAGTGATTAACACCATCCCAAACTCTCACCAGGTATATCCCCGGGGTATTGCCTGACAAATTAATTTCCATTTTACGGGGTGTCAACCTGTTAGATTTAAATGAGATCTGCTTGCCGTGAATATTATAAACGGATATCATATTATCGGTAATAAGCAAGGAGGAAGAAATTTCAAGCCTGCCGGAGGTGGGGTTTGGATACAATTTGACCTCCAGGGGATTATCAATCTTTGTTGTATCTGTTGTGAGGCTGGAGACATTACATGCTACCAACTCCAATGCCAGGGCACCTGCCTTGTCAAGAGTGTTGAATCTGACCCAAAGCTCATTTTTCCTGAAATACATGCTGTTTTTGGCATTGTTATCCCTGACAGAATGGAAAATTGCAACAGTATCGCCCTGAACAATCCCATCAAAATTAAAGGCAACCAGGAAGCTGTCAGAAGGTGCTACCGTTTCATTAAATGCAATATAATTCATTGCATTTGCAGCCAGGTCACGAAGCAGTACCTGCTGGGTATGTATAATCTCGACCTGATCTCCGAGAAGATTATATATACTGACCCGCAAACGGCTCGTACTCAAAGTGGTTTTCATAAACTTCTTACCAATCCCGACAGAAACCCCATGAAGTTTTTCATCGCCCGGTATCCGGAATTGTTCTGCAACTTCAGTAATGCCATCACTGTTGGTACCAGTCCAGTAACCTTTGTTCTCCGCACCGGCTGGTGCAATTCTCAAAAGTTCATGCTTATCGCCTTCAGTCATATTGGAAAAGGCCTTGCAAAAATCGGGACCTTCGTTAAACAATCTGCTGCCGAGCGTAACCGGGTTAGCTTTCAGGGGATCAAGCCAATATTTAAGCTGCCTGGTAGAATCAGGACTTCTGTCCCAGGCAAGGTCAAACCGGGAAAAATAATCGTTAAAAGGATTTCCGCAACGGGAAGTACCTCCTACCAGCGTTCCGATTAGCTGATCTTTTGTATTAAACAATGGCCCTCCTGAAGCACCACTTTCCAAGGCTCCAAAATCCCACCGGTTGATGCGCCAAAAACCATTGGGGGTATAGGCAGGAGTAAGTCCAAAGCTCGCTATCACAGGAATATCATGGTCGACGGTTATTTTTTTTATGTCCCCCTGAGAGTGATGAATTGCACCAGTAGTATCCTGCATAACTGTACTTCTGTTCCAGCCTGCATAAAAAGGCCTGAAATGGGGCGGCGGAATAACACTTAATTCAACAAGTGAAATATCCAGGCTGTCGTGTGTAGCTCTCAGGGTACTACCCGATAATGAATTGGTCACATCACCATCCAATGGGCCACAATATGGACTTTCGTAATTGAACAGGAAAAGGCTGTTGTTCGCCTTTGCTTTGGTACTGATGCAATGGTTGGCCGTCACTATGAATGGCCTTTGGTTTTGGGCAGTATTATTGACCAATGTTCCGGTACACAATTCACGTCCCTCAATCATGATGCGACAAACACTGTTTTGCAGGTTTCTCCAGGGATCTGCAAGGTCACAGTTAATATCACTGATACAATCACCCGCCAGTTTACCCAAAGGCCGACGTGTATCAACGGCTGCAATACCCAGAAAATCGTGGTTGATTCTTGTTATTTTAAATGGTACAAAATTTCCCGGATGATGAGGGGTTTCAAATTGAACGATGATCTCATCTCCCGGTACGGGAGAAACCGGGAAAGTACCGGATTCTGTAATGTTCGCGGAGCCAAATGACCCAAGGATATCGGAATAACCGGGAGCAAACAGAAATAAACGGTCGCGGATACCGGGGTAAAATTCTTCAAAAATCAGGTTCAGCGACCAGGCGCTCTCAGAGCAGATATGCATCTGCCATACCCACCAGCCATCGTCAGATTGATTCCATACTCCAGAATTCCGGGGGTCGATATCTACCTCGAAAGTGTGGGCAAATCTCAAAGGTTTTAATTCAGAGCCATAATGCTCCCGTTCGGCTTCCCATCTAAGCAACTCATTGGAAACCTGTGGCATAAAAAGAATATCCGGTGAGCCCTTTTTAAGCGCATTAATCACACGGGGCGTTCCTCCCTCTGAAAGTTGCCCGAAACCATTGGCAATGCCTGAAAATATGATTAGTAGTGTAAATATAATATTGCGTACCATGATCGAATCAAAACTCCAAAATTAAGATTTATGTCTTACCTTCAATCCCACTCGTACATAAAAAGATAAAAAAGTGATTAACAAACATTTTAAACGAATTTTTATTGGCTTTGTTCATATCTTTAGGGACTGAAAAACTCGCACCATCATTTTGAGAATGAAAGTACTGGCCATATATGTTAACGAATTCAGTTTCGGGACAGACACCCTTTGGATATTTTCTGGACCTGAAAATCCAGGCACCCGGATTTTCGCTTGCCCGGATATGGGCTGAACTTTGAACGAATTTCAGGGAGTAAATGATCGTATTTGAATTTTTAAACTATAAATATGAAACGATTACTTATTATTTTAACTACTTTGGTTGCATTGGCATGCAGTGCACAGGAAAAGGAACCGGAAAAGGAACCGGTAAATATCCTGGTCTTCACCAAAACGATGGGCTTCAGACATGAGTCTTTGTCATCGGGGATCAAAATGCTTTACAACCAGAGCAGGAAGCAGGCATGGGTCATTACAGCGACTGAAGATGCCAGCTTATTTAACGATGAATTCCTGCAAGGCATCGATGTTGCGGTTTTTCTAAATCCTTCGGGTGATGCCCTGAATGACCAACAGCAGGCGGCTTTTGAAAAATTTATCCGAAGCAGGAAAGGTTTTGTTGGCATTCACTCGTCGGCCGACTTTGAATATGAATGGCCCTGGTACGGGCAACTGAACGGAGCTCTCTTCAAGATGCATCCACCGGCCCAGGAAGGAACCATTATCATTGAGGATACCAGTCACCCGGCCATGAAACCGTTTCAGGGTATGAAAACCTATGCCACTTTCGACGAGTGGTACACCTTTAGAACTAATCCACGGGAAAATGTACATGTTTTGGCTTCACTGGATGAATCCAGTATAAAGAAATATAAAGACAAAGAGTGGATCATGGGTGATCATCCTATTATCTGGTGGCATGAGTTCGAGGGGTCCCGGTCGTTTTATACCGGCTTCGGACATACACACGCGGCATTTGAAAATCCTCTCATTATTGAGCACATTACTGAAGCCATCAACTGGGCAGCACGCAGATATTAATTATCGTAAAAAAAGGGGGTCAAAGACCCCCTTTTTGCTAAAGAATATGATTATAAAATCAGTTTTTCAGATCAATGAAACTGCCTGAAAGGCAAGATTCATACCAACAGGAATACTCAAAATTAATAGCGGTTGTAACCACCACGGTCACCACCACTGCGACTGCCACCACGATCGCCGCCGCCGCCGCCACTGCGATTGCCACCGAAGCCGCCACCGCCGCCACGATTGCCACCGCCGCCGCCACTGCGATTGCCGCCGAAGCCGCCGCCGCCGCCACCGCCGCCGAATGATCTTTTTCTGTCTGGACGTTCTTCACGTGGTTTGGCAACAGAAACATTAATTACTTTGCCATCATACTCAGCCTGGTTCAATTCTTCAATTGCCTTTTGGCCTTCTTCATCGCTGTTCATTTCAACAAAACCGAAACCTCTCGATTTTCCTGAAAACTTGTCGGTAATAACTTTTGCTGAAGATACTGCACCGTATTCTTCAAATAACTCTCTTAAATCGCTGTCATTGACATCGAAACTTAAATTTGAAATGTAAATGTTCATTTAAATTAATAATTGATAAATAACTATAAGCTTTGAGGATGAAAACAGTAGCTTCTTTTCTCTTTATAACCAGGAAGTAATAAAAGACTTTAAATAACGCTGCTATCAATGCTCAATTTAGACTACAAAATTAAACAATTTATATATACCAAAAGTTATAAATCGATTTTTTTTCAAAAAACTATCGTAAATTGCCGGAAAATAACCTAATGAATTTTTCAAAATGAAAATAATCAAATTCAAGTTACTGATTATCAGCATTTTATTTTTTGTATTTAAAAATGGGGTCGCGCAGGACAATATCATAAAAACCTCATTATCAGGATTTCTTATTGGAGATTTCAACATCAGTTATGAAAGAAAGACTTTTGACAACCAATCGGTACAATTCAGGCTGGGCTATTTTCAGCCGACAATGGGACCATTGATCACAGAAAAAACAATCACACCCAATGAATATACTTTCCAGGACTCCAGGGGATCTCTTCAAACTTCCCTTGAATACCGGTGGTATACAAAAAAGGAAGGATTGACTGGTTTTTACCTCGGGCCATATATCCGGTACTACGGAATCAGGGCCAACTACTCAGACATTGTTCAAAGCAACACATTTATGGTCGAAGGATCAATGAATAATATCGGGGCAGGGGTTCAACTCGGCTATCATTTCCTGATCAATGAGATTGTTTCAATAGACCTGAGCTTTTTTGGGGCAGGCGTTGACCGAAACTCCTTAAAACTGATTTACACCATAGACCAGCCCAATTTTGATTACAGTACAATTGTAAATGATGTTTCCGAAGTATTTGAAGATGTTTCATATTTCGAAAAAAGACTGAAAAATAAGGTAAATCCCAATAACCTCACCAGCCGTCTGCCCTTTCTTTTTCCCGGACTGCGAGCCAGTCTTTCAATAGGTATTGCCTTCTGAAATTAAGGATTATGACCGTAAACAGCAGTTACAAACTCCCGGGGGAATTTGAAACAAGAATGATAAAACAGTTGGGCGATTCCGCTCCTGTTTTTTTTCAGTCTCTGCATTCCAATGCCCCTTTATCTGTAAGAATAAACCCCAGGAAATGGACTGCTCCCATCCAGCATGAACAGGTAGCATGGTGTAAAACAGGATATTATCTCCCTGTACGACCCTCCTTTACACTCGATCCTTTCTTACATGGAGGGGGTTATTATGTGCAGGAACCTGGATCGATGTTACTTGAACAGGCCTTCAATGCCATCAGGAAAGAATCGCCGTTGCTGGTACTCGACCTGTGTGGTGCCCCAGGAGGGAAATCGACGCATCTGCTCTCTCTTCTAAGCAATGAAGATATGCTCGTAGCCAATGAGGTTATCAGGGGCAGGGCCGTGATATTACAGGAAAATATTCAGAAATGGGGGTACTCCAATGTGATCGTTACCAACAGCGATCCCCGCAGTTTTTCCAATCTGAAAGAAATGTTCGACCTGGTGGTGGCAGATGTTCCCTGCTCGGGCGAAGGACTTTTCAGAAAAGACCCCCCGGCAATTGCCGAATGGTCGGTCAACAACACCCAATTGTGTGCTTCCCGCCAAAAACGGATAATTTCCGAAGCATGGGAATGCCTGAAACCCGGCGGGCACCTCATTTACAGTACCTGCACATTTAACCCTGCCGAGAATGAGGAGAACCTGCAGTGGCTGTCGGAACAGAAAGATGCTGAGCCTGTGCTGATAAATACTGAAATGAACTGGGGCATCAGCCAGGTTGAATACCGGAACATAATAGGATACCAAACATTTCCGCATCTTAACAAAGCCGAAGGATTTTTTATCGGGGTACTGAGAAAAAAAGGATCTCACGAAAAAAATAACAAACGGACAAAATCAACCCTGAAAAACTGGATGGCTTCTCCGGCAAAAGTTTCCCGGGTTTTGCAGGACTGGATAAGAACTTCCATATCAGAGGATTTCATCCAAAAGGGGGAAGACCATTATTATCTGAAGGCAACCTGGCAACCAGTTTTGTCAGTGCTCGAAAAGCAGCTGTTTGTTCTGCAGGCAGGCACCCCGGTCGCTTCATCAAAAGGGGAACAGCTCAATCCGCATCATGCCGTTGCCCTGGCCACCCAATTAAACAGGGAGATTTTTCCAAATACAACACTGCCACTGGCTGATTCCATACGATATCTGCAAAGGGAAAACCTGCATGTTCCGGAAGTTCAAAGCGGCTGGATATTAGTCAATTACCGCGGCGTGCCTTTGGGATGGTTAAAGAACCTTGGGAACAGGAGCAATAACTATTTTCCCAAAGAATGGCGCATACGCATGAATGTCAAAGATATCCCAACCCCCTGGCATGAAATGGTTTGAGTTTCTCCTTGCGAACCTTGCGGTTAAGAAGATTTTATTACATTCCGGGAAGGTTCAGTCCCAGTTTCAACCCTGCCGATGAAAACCGGCCCGACTTAAAGGCAGCGACTGCTTCCAAATTGAAAACTGCAAAGATATTTCTTATGCCGTACCCTGTCTCCACATAATACCGGAAGTGGTCGTTGTGCAAAAGATGCACAAACACCTGCTCGGTAACAATGCTGTTGGCCAGAAAAGGAAGCCTTTTTACCAGGATCCTTCCTGATTCAAAGGATGCATGCCCTTCAGCAAACCACGCGTCGGTGGAAGCGCTGTAAAAGGGATTTAATGCATAACTGGTTAATTCAGGCCCCGTAAACAGCCAGGGATAGTGGGTGGCAAAATGACGGAAGTCTGAAAAATGCATACGTCGGTTATTCAGGAAGGCACCTGTGCTGGCATTGTACTCAAATATATTTCCAATGCCAATGGTAAACCGCTGCCGCATACCAGCTTCAACATAGTCGTAATCTGCATCCCTCTCCTGAACCAGAGGAGTGGCTTTTCTGTAAGTCAGAGAAAAAACAGGAGATCTGCCCGATGCATAATATTTAAATCCGTTCCGGAAATAGTAGCGCTGCCGGGGAGTCCAGTTAAGAGATAGCGACCACTCAAGGGAACGGTTTCTGGCAGTATGCTCCTCATCAATTTTTGCATTTACCGGTATATTATCCGTAAAGGACCGGTTCTTCCAGTCAATGATTCTGTATTCCGAATGGTTCACTAAAGGCTGCCTGTCGGCCCATGCAGCCTTTGCTTCGAGATTTAGTCCGTTCGAAATTTCCATTCGCTGGAATATTTCGGCAAAATCACGCCTGAATAATTTTTTGTAATTGCGTTCATACCAGAGTGTATGAAAATCGTTGGAAAACAAAGACATGCCCGACTTCTGGTTAAAGTCGGCGGTGGTGGTACCGCCAGACAATCCAAAAGTTGCCCGTCTGGCTCCGTTCCATGCATAAACCAGCGCGAGGCTCGCGTCTGTTTTCTTCCGGGCAAACCCATAGCTCAGCTCAGGCCTCAGCGAAAAGGCATGTCCCAGCGTATCGCTTTTATTCCAGCGAAAAGGGAGACTCAGTTTCAGGCCATCCACCGTATTAAATGAAAGGACATTACTTCCTGTCATCCCCGGAACCGACAATGTATTTCGTGCTGCTGATCCCCGCGGATGATAGCTGTAGGTGGAACCCATCAGAATATGGACAGGCTTAAAACGGCGCCGGGCAATTTCGACCGAGTCGCGCCATTCGGGTGTTGACTGTACCCTGGTAAGAGAATCCTTTCTCAGAAACCCGGAAGCCTCCGTCACTGTGAGCGGTATCGGCCTTATTGAGGTCCAGAACGCCGAATCTCGCTCAACTTTCACCGAATCCATAAATATCCTTTGCTCAATTTCGAGGGGAGGCGGAGCTGTTGCCGTCTCTTTTTCGAGTAACCTGTTGAGTTTTTTCGCTTCCCGTGTGGTAAGTTCCTCCTTTTTTAACAGATTTTCCATCCTGCCCGATGGCCTTGTTTCTGCAGGCAGACTGCCAGGATGGGTCACAATGTCGAAACTCTGTCCAATTCGCTCTTCCTCCTCAAAAAACAACCGCTGCTTTTCAATAAAGGAGTGGTCGAGTCGTGGATTTAACTTCACCTGGTAATCTGAAACAGATGCCACATAAATATAATCAAACTCAAAGCCCATTCCGCTGAAAATGATATCGAAACTGAGGCTGACCGGCATCCAGGTATTGATATCAACCGGACCGTACAACTGCTGCATACGGATTTCCATCATAGGTGCGGTAAGTTTCAGATCAGCTGAATGAACCGACCAATATCCGTCGGCGACATTTATAATTCCTTCAAAAACATCGTTGCCTTTTCTGCGGGGAATAACTTCAATCCTGTTGATCATGCGCCCCTGGTCCTCAAACATGCCTGCCAACCGGAAGCGGTACACCTGCAGGGCCTGCCTGTCGAAGGGGGAAATAACCCCATATTTCGATGCATTGTAAATATTACTGGTTACCATCGGCATAGGCGAGGTATTATTGTCATTTCCGCTGGTGCGCTGGGCAATAACCTGCTGCTTTAGCTCATCGGGCAGACTGAATTCAATTTTACTGAGGCTCTCGACAGAATAAACATCATTGGCTTTTACCCCTTGTTTTTCTAATGTTTTCCTAAGCAGGCGCGGAATTCTCCCAAACTTGCCGGAACCTTTCAGGTAAACCATGCTGTTGTATTCCGATACCTGGCTTTTGTAGTAGGGAGCCATGGAAATGGCCCGCCTCATTACATACATGGCAGGGTCTTCGCCCGAGGCCAAAACCTTGATCTCCCCGATCCGGTAATTGCGCTCGTGCATAACAACATCCAGCCGCATATCCTGCTCTCCTGTTGTGATATTTTTCTCCAGCGTGGCATATCCGATGTTGCGGAATTCTATTTTCCAGTCGCCCTGAGGAAGTGCAAGAAAATAATTTCCATCTGCATTGGAGGTGGTTCCCTTTTTCAACTCCGGAACAAAAATGTTGGTATAGGGCAAAGGCAGTCCGTTGGTATCGGTAATCATGCCCGAAATGCCTTGTCCAAAGGTTATATTGACCCAAAAAAATAAAATTGAGAGCAATAAGAATCTCATTCAGTCTCTGTATTGAACATTATTGGCTGCAAATGTAATCTATTCCTGGAAATTCATGTTCTGATCTGTTTTTACCACAGATTTACGCAGAAAAGTTAGCCACGAATGCACGAATTTTGGGTTTCTCACAGATTTCACAGATTTACACAGAAAAAAAATATTCGTGCATTCGTGGCTAAAAATATCTTAATCTTAAATTTACACGCCATTTTTAGCGAAAAAACAGTATATTGATAAACTAAAATCTGACCATATATGGACCAACTGGTTT
>CAYMXK010000074.1:3564-14980 GCA_964393915.1 uncultured Prolixibacteraceae bacterium | reverse complement strand
ATGCACTCGACCTTTACAGAAAAATAAAGGGAATAAGTCTCCCTGAAATCGTATAATATATTAAATGCTGTTTTTATATCTGTCAGGTAAGGAGATTTTTATGAGAAAAATGTTGTCTGAGTTGCCAATTTCCTTCCAATATTAATATAATGGTACAGTAAATCCCCCTAAAGATGATTAATTTGAGCAGACAATGCCTTAAAACTCTTTTTTTTACGAACTTTGCAGCTTAAAATTTCAAGGATTAATGAGAAGAGAAAATAGAAGCAGCCGGCCGGGAGGCGACAAGGCGCAGGGAGGCCGTAAGCCGGGAGGTGAACGAAGAGGCCAAAGACCCGGAAGTGATAGAGGTGGTTCAGGTCCGGGAGGATTCAGAAGCCGCCAGGGAAGTGAAAGAAGCAGTCAGAGACCGGGTGCTGAGAGAAGCGCAGCAAGACCAGGCGGGGAACGAAGCAGCCAAAGGCCAGGAAGTGAAAGAATTATCCGGAGACCGGGAAGTGAACGAAGTGGAGAGAGATCAGGATTTGAAAGAAACAGCCAGAACCCGGGAAGTGAGCGAAGTGGCCAAAGATCAGAATTTGGCAGAGGAAGCCTAAGATCGGGAGGTGATAGAAGCTTTAAACGTGCAGGGGGCGATTCACATGACCAGAAGCCTGTATCCGGTGGCCGCCGAATTAGAAGAGTAGGTGAGCGCAGGGAAGGTGAACGTACTTTTGGCGAACGTCGCAGTCCCGAACATGGTCGCTTTGGAGGTGATCCGTCTGCCAGCCGGCAAAGAGTACCGCGCGAAAGATCAGGAAGCAGCCGGCAACCCGGAAGCCGCTCAGGAAAGTTGCTGCTGCGGAAAGAGAGAAGGCCCTCAAGAGGGGAGCTCTTGCGTGACCTGGGGTATTCAGACCATAAATCATACAGAGATTCACGCCGCGCTTCCAATGCAGTTCCTGAGGCTAAGGGTGATTTGATACGCCTCAACAGGTTTATTGCCAATTCAGGAATATGCTCACGCCGTGAAGCCGATAAGTATATCACTGCCGGTGTTGTGGTTGTAAATGGACAGATTGTCACAGAACTGGGTTCAAAAGTCTCCCCTGATGATGAAGTGAGATTCGATGGGCGTTTGATCACACCTGAGCGTAAAGTATATCTCTTGCTCAACAAACCAAAGGATTTTGTAACCACCACCGACGATCCACACGCTACCCAGACAGTAATGGAGCTGATAAAGAATGCCTGCGAAGAACGGGTCTACCCTGTGGGCAGACTCGACCGCAATACAACGGGGTTGTTGCTTTTTACCAATGACGGGGATATGGCCAAGCGTCTTTCCCATCCTTCCCACAAAGTGGATAAAGTTTACCAGGTAACCCTCGATAAGAATGTTTCTGTTAATGATATCCAGAAAATTGCTGATGGCTTTGAGCTGGAAGATGGTTTTATTGCTGCCGATGCAATAACTTACGTGGAGGGTATGGAGAAAAATGTGATCGGTATAGAAATCCATTCAGGCCGAACCCGTATCGTGCGCCGTATCTTCGAACATTTGGGATACCGTGTCAAAGGCCTCGACAGGGTGTCATACGCTGGACTTACCAAAAAGAACCTGCCGAGGGGCAGATGGAGATTTCTCAGTCCACCTGAAGTGAGCTATCTTAAAATGAAATGAGGCAAGTTCAAAAAAGCACCAACCAGAATGGATAATCCGCTCCGCAGAAAAAACAATTATTTACATAAAAAAAATATCCTGGCGCACTGTTATTGTGTAATTCCCTGCGTATTTTAATACTAATAATTCCTAAAATGGAAAAACAGTTTCTGGATATAGTTAGAAATAATCAGGGAATTATTCATTCAGTGTGCAAAATGTATTGCGACACAGAGGAGGATCGCAACGATCTGATGCAGGAAATACTTGCACAGTTATGGAGGTCCTATCCCTCTTTTCGCAATAAATCAAAATTCACCACATGGATGTACAGGGTTGCCCTGAATACCGCTATTACCTCATTTAAGAAGCAAAAGAGACAACCCGACAGGTTTCCCCTCACATTCTATTATAACCAGATCCCAGATGATAGTGTTACCTCCGAGACAGAAGATAACTTAAGGAAGTTAAGAGAGGCTGTGTCAAAACTTACAGGCATAGAGAAATATATCATTTTACTTTATTTTGAAAAAAAAAGCTATGAAGAGATTGCTGAGATGACTGGCATTACACAAAATTATGTGCGTGTTAAAATGAACCGGATTTCAAAGAAATTAAAGATATTAATGACAACCGAGGATGAATAACCATGGATATTAATGATTTAAAGAATGCGTGGAATCAGATATCTGCCGATAATTCGGGCCACGAGCAACTCACAGATGAAAGAATCAAGGAGTTGCTTTCTTCGCGGACGACAAACCTCATGGAGCGGATAGATAGAAATATCCGATGGGGTTTTGCTATTTTGTTTTTGATCATTACCGTAATTATGATCTGGGATTTCTTTCTAGCGAAGAATTCCGGACTGCAGATTGACAAGCAGGTAAGTATACCGGAATGGGTCACCATCCTCGATCGCGGGGTCAATATTCTGATTTTTATGCTTTTCCTGCTCTTTGCTATCCGTTACCATTATGTTCGCCGGAAATGCGTAGACGGATGCTCTTTGCGTCAGGAGCTGATCAGAGTGATTAAAGTTCTAACTACTTATAAACGACTGTTTGGCCTGGCCTTGATTTTTTTCCTTCTCGCCTCTGCAACAGGTTATATTGCCGGTTTCTACAAAGGAATTCATGTCCAGGGGCAATCAGGGGCATACCTGCCCATCGCTATAGTTTTGGGAGTGGTAATTCTGGTCCTGCTTACTTTGTCGATGTTTTTGCTGTTTCGGTGGGTGTTTCGTAAACTTTACGGAAATTACCTTGAACAACTTCAGAAAACACTACATGAACTGGATGAAATGGAATGAGCTTATTAAATAATTTACAAACTTCTTCAGGATTTATGCCATTTTAACAAAGTAATGTACTTTTGCATAAATAAACAGCATTATGGCTTTAATTAAATCGATTTCTGGGATCAGGGGAACCATAGGGGGCAAGCCTGGTGACGGGCTTAGTCCGCTCGATGTGGTAAAATTTACAGCTGCCTATGCAACTTGGGCGAAAAGCAAAAAGACAAGCAGGCCGTTGACCATTGTAGTTGGCAGGGATGCACGCATTTCGGGGCCAATGGTGAGTTCGCTTGTTATTTCAACCCTGGTGGGTATGGGCTGCAATGTCGTAAATATTGGTTTGGCATCTACACCAACTACCGAGATTGCTGTTGCCGAAGAAAATGCAGATGGTGGTATAATCCTCACTGCAAGCCATAATCCCAAACAGTGGAATGCCCTTAAGTTGCTGAATGATAAAGGAGAGTTTTTGTCGGCTTTGGATGGCAAACAAATTCTGGACACCGCTGCATCTGAAAGTTTTTCATTTGCCGAAGTGGATGACCTGGGTCTTGTAACAGATAAAGATTATACTGACCGGCACATTGAACTTGTGCAGTCGCTTGCCTTAGTGGATACAGCTGCCATTCGTGCAGCCGGCTTTAAAGTTGCGGTTGACGCTGTTAATTCAGTGGGTGGAATTGTACTCCCGCTCCTGTTAAAATCTTTGGGCGTGAAGGAAGTCGTGGAGATCAACTGTGATCCAACCGGACAGTTTGCCCATAATCCTGAACCGCTGGCCGAACACCTTGCCGAAACTTGCGATATCATCCGACAAAGCAAAGTGGATGTTGGTTTCGTTACTGATCCGGATGTGGATAGACTCGCCATAATCTCCGAAGATGGTACCCTCTTTAACGAGGAATATACCCTGGTAGCGGTGGCCGATTATGTTCTGAGCCATACGCCCGGGAATACCGTATCCAATTTGTCATCGAGCCGGGCACTCAGAGATATTACCGAAAAACACGGAGGGACATACGAGGCTTCCGCAGTGGGTGAAGTGAATGTAGTGGAAAGAATGAAGGCCATAGATGCAATAATTGGTGGCGAGGGAAACGGAGGGATAATCTATCCAGCCAGCCACTATGGGCGCGATGCCCTGGTCGGCGTTGCCCTTTTTCTAACCCACCTGGCCAAAACCGGGCTGACCACCTCGCAACTCAGGAAGAGTTATCCCGGGTATTTTATGTCGAAAAACAAAATTGAACTTACCCCTTCCATTGATGTGGATGCCATTCTCGAAAAAATGAAGGAATTGTACCGCAATGAGCAGGTAACCGATATTGATGGCGTTAAAATAGATTTCGACGACTCCTGGGTACACCTGCGAAAATCGAATACCGAACCCATCATCCGGATTTATTCCGAAGCCCGGACACCCGAAGATGCTGATTTGCTGTCTCGCAGAATGATAGAACAGATAAAGGATATTGCGGGTCTTTGAAATAGTGGCCGTGAAACTGCTACAATAAAAAATTGGGTCTGCTTTAAACGCAAAAAGGCAAACAGTTGTTTCATTGCGCTAAGTAAAAATCATTAGCTTTGCGCCCTGAAATAAGATTTTGTTGAACTTCCCGCAGGTTCCATCACCCTGCGGCTTAAAAATGAAAAAAATGTATAATGAGCTTTTATGGCTGATAGAAATTATCGCCAATTTTCTTCTTATTATTCTGGCCTACCGGTTATTTGGAAAATGGGGACTGATTATGTGGATACCTGTGTCCACTATCATCGCCAATATTCAGGTTGTACAAACCATCGAACTTTTCGGGTTTTCGGCCACTCTGGGCAACGTGGTATACGCCACTTCGTTTCTTATCACTGACATATTATCGGAGAATTATGGAAAAAAAGAAGCGAACAAGGCTGTGTGGATAGGTTTTTACAGCCTTATTTCCGTGACGCTGTTAATGAACCTTGCGCTGCTTTTTCGCCCGCTGGAGGCCGATGAATTTTCAGGCGTCACCCACTCGGCATTAAACACCATCTTTAGCCTGATGCCGAGAATTGCCCTGGCAAGCCTGACTGCCTACCTCATCTCCCAGAGGCACGATGTTTGGGCGTTTCATTTCTGGAAAAACCGCTTCCCCAAAGATAACCAGCTTTGGCTGCGCAATAACCTGAGCACGATGGTCTCGCAACTGTTCGACAGCGCAATTTTTGTCCTGATAGCTTTTTGGGGTGTTTTTGAAACTTCGATCCTGGCTGAAATCTTCCTCACCACTTACCTGCTCAAATGGTTGGTTGCCGCTGCCGATACTCCCTTTGTTTACTGGGCCAAAAGAATTCATGGCAGGAACAGCTTTATGCTGAAATACGATCAATCTGACACCAATGGAGGCTGATAAGCGACTGTTATTTCAGGTTTTCCTCAAATAATTTGAAGATCCTTTTGTACTCATCCACCCAGCTGGAGGGTTCAGTAAAAGCATGCGACTCCACCGGATAAACAGCCAGCTCCCAGTTTTCCTTTCCCAGTTCAATCAGTCGCTGTGTAATTCTGACGATATCCTGGAACTGCACGTTGTCATCCACCATGCCATGACACATGAGTAATGCACCCTGCAGTCCTTCCGCAAAATAGATGGGTGAACTTCTGACAAATGCCAGGCTGTCTTCGACCGGGGTGTTGAGGATATTCGCAGTGTAGCCGTGGTTGTAGTGGGCCCAGTCAGTTACTGAGCGCAGCGCTGCCCCGGCTGCAAATATGTCCGGGTGCTTAAACATGGCCATCAGGGTAATAAATCCGCCGTATGACCCACCATACAGGCCAATTTTCGCAGGAGAAACACCATGCTTCTCCACCAGAAACCTGGCCCCGTACACGTGATCGCTAAGGTCCTTACCTCCCATATGGCGGTAAATTCCGGTGCGCCAGTCGCGGCCATAACCCGCGCTTCCTCTGTAATCGATGTCAAGGACGGTATATCCGTTGTCTGCCAGCAGGTTGTGGAACATATACTCCCGGAAGTAGCTGCTCCACCACTGATGGGCGTTTTGCAGGTATCCGGCACCGTGCACGAAGATCACCGCAGGCCCTTCTGGTTGCGGATTTTCCGGGCGGTAAAGCCTGGCATGCACGGTTGCACCGTCTTCGGCGGTGAATGTAACATATTCGGGCATCCTCCATGGATATGATTGAAATTCCGGAGTAGTAGACTTGGTAAGCTGCATGGCAGCTGCCCCGGCTTTGTTTTCCTGCAAAAAGAGCTCCCACGGCTGGTTCCCTTTGGAATGCCTTATGGCCAGCCATTTTTCGTCGGGTGACATCGATATTTCATTTCCGCCATCCAGGGTGGTGATCTGTTGGGGTTGTCCGCCCGCCACCGGGAGCCGGTAAAAATGGCGAATCCCCGGATGTTGCCTGTTGGCTGTAAACCAAAAGTATTTCCCATCACGTGAGAGTTGAGGGTTGTAAACCTCCCATGGTCCGGAGGTAAGTGCTTTTTTTGTTCCGGTTTTCACATTAACGGTCATCAGGTGAGAATAGCCGCTCTCCTCCGATTGAAACCAGACGGTTTCATTGTCGGGGAGCCAGCCTGCAGAGCCGGAAAAACCGCTGATTCCGGGACCTGCAATCCACGCCTCGTCCCTTTGCCGGTCCAGGACGCTCAGCGATCCGGTGGCCGGATTGAGCAGGCATATCCAGCGGTCTTTGTTGTCGTGTGCCCTGGCGATAATCAACGCTTCATCATTCAGTTTATTCCAGATTGGTGCTGACAGGCTTACCTCCCTGCTGGTTATTTTATCTTCAGCAGGCTCCTTTTCAGGGTATTCCTCCCAAAAATCGGGTAAGTCCTTCAATCCCGGAAGATGCTCGGTTTTTACGGAAATCACCGAGTCGGAGGTACTGTCGAAAAGGTAGAGCTTTACAGAGGTTTGAGGGGAGCCCACTTTTGTGCGGCCCCTTCGCTCTTCCGTGTAGCCCGATTGCGTTACAAAATGGGTCACACTGGTTTCCTTCCCGGCTGCCTGCCGGAAAGCAGTAAATGCCACATATCGTCCGGTCGGACTAAGCGAAAGCGATCCCTGGCGCTCTTTCTCAAGGTATATTTTATTCAGCGTTTCCTGTTCTTCCTGATTTCTCCGGTTTTCGTTTGCTTTTTGTATCAACTCCTTTTCTTTCAGTACGTTAAAAAGTTCCATCTGTTGAAATTCAAGCCAACGTGCCTGTCCCTGGCTTTTAGGCTCCCCGGGCTTTTCACCTGCCACAAAATCAGTGAGTTGCTGTATCAGTCCGGTGGCAGCATCAACCTGGAACAGATTCTGGTTGTAAACAAAGGTCACTTTCTGATCATCCGAAGTGAATGAGGGTGACGATACCCTGCCTGCAAAATGGGTAAGCTGCCTCTCCTTGTTCTTCTTCAGGTCGAGCAAAAACAGATTCCCGCTGCGCAAAAAAACCAACTTGCTGTGATCGGAACTGTATTCCCTTTCTCTTCCCGGTGTGGTTTGTTTTTCTTTAACAGAAACTTTTTCCGGTTGCCGGTTTTTCAGGGTTACCTTGTATTGAGCCGAAAGGGTGTCTCGCTCCGGGTTCCAGTTGAAATAGACCGTCTGGTTGTCGTGTGCCCAGAAGATATTTTCCGGTTCAGACCCCCGCCAGAGTTCAGTTCGCTGCATAATGGTTTCAATGGTAAGCGGGCTCCTGTTGACGGGCTGTGCCATGACAGCACCCATAGCAGAGATGGCCAGGACGAATGCCAGGATCATGGAATAATGTTTTCCCATTGTTGATCTGTTAAAAATTAAAATTATCCGGATCGGCACCCACGCGCTGGTGCTTGTCAAGCCGGTCTATCTTTGCCATATCCTCTTCGGATAGTTCAAAGTCAAATATTTGGGCATTGGAGGTGATCCTTTCGGCTTTAACCGATTTCGGAATGGTGACAATCTGTTTTTGGATCTCCCACCGGAGGGTTATTTGCACGGGAGTTTTTCCATATTTAACACCCAAAGCCTGCAGCACCGGAATATCGTTTACCCGGCCTTTCATGATGGGGCTCCAGGCTTCGAACTGTATTTCGTTCTCACTGCAGAATTGTTGCAGTGCAGGTTGTTGAAGATATGGATGAAACTCGACCTGGTTAACCATTGGTACCACGTTGCAATGTGGCAGTAAATCTTCAAGGTGGTGTACCAGGAAGTTGCTTACACCGATGGCCCGGGCCCTTCCCGATGCATAAATCTCTTCCATGGCCTTCCATGTCCCGACCGACAGCTCTCCTTTGGGCCAGTGGATGAGGTAGAGGTCGAGATAGCCGGTTTCCAGTTTTTCAAGGCTTTTCTCAAAGGCCATCAATGTTGATTCATAACCCTGGTCGGCGTTCCACACCTTGGAGGTTATGAAAACCTGATCGCGGGGTATGCCACTTTCTCTGATTGCCTTACCTACTCCGCGCTCATTGCCGTAAATTGCGGCAGTGTCAATATGGATATAGCCCGCATCAAGGGCAAATCTTACGGCATTTTCCACTTCGGGGCCTTCTTTCGAAAGAAATACACCCAATCCGAAAATGGGCATCTGCAAACCATTGTGCAGGGTAACGGTCGATTTTATATTCATCATTTTGTATGTTAAAATTCCATCTGCCAAAATACGCATATTTTAAAACAAGACGGTAAAAAGCCCGAAATTCATTAGTTTTGTATCTGTTTTGAAACATACAACTGCAATGAAGGTATTCAAATTTGGCGGGGCATCGGTGAAAGATGCCACAGCCGTTAAGAATGTGGCTTCCATCCTGGCCGGATATCCCGCAGACCATCTCATAGTGGTGGTTTCTGCCATGGGTAAGATTACCAATCTGCTCGAAACATTGGTAAAATCACACTTTAACAGATGGGACGAAACCATGGATATTTACCGTGAGTTCAGGTCTTACCATGAGCAAATTGCGGAAGAGCTATTCTCCGGAGATATCCCTGAAAAGATTGTTTCCCTGCTTGATGAGGTGGAAGTTAAACTTCGTCAGCCACCTTCCCTGTTTTTTGATTTTGAATATGACCAGCTTATATGTTACGGCGAATTGGTATCATCGGTGATTCTGAGTGAATACCTCAATTTTGCGGGGACCCCCAACTTGTGGATTGATATCAGGACCAGCCTCCGCACTGATGATAAGTACCGCGAAGCGTCGGTCAACTGGAAATGGACTGAGATGCTGGTGCAAAACACATTTCAGTTTAACGGGAACCGTCTTTTCGTTACCCAGGGGTTTATAGGCTCAACAGTTACCAATCTTACCACTTCACTGGGGCGTGAAGGGTCGGATTATACAGCGGCCATCCTTGGAAGTCTTTTGAATGCTGAGAATGTTACCATCTGGAAGGATGTGCCAGGTGTCCTCAATGCAGATCCCAGGATATTTCCGGATACTGTTTTACTTAAGGAACTTTCCTACCGTGAAGCCATAGAGATGACTTTTTCAGGTGCGCAGGTGATCCATCCCAAGACCATGAAGCCTTTGTACAACAAGAATATTCCGCTTCATGTCCGCTCCTTTATCCATCCTGAACCGGCAGGAACGGTTATCCACCACATTGACCATACGCTTGAACTTACCCCTGTTTTTATTACCAAAGGGAACCAGGTACTCCTGACCTTCTCTCCCTACGATTTTTCGTTTATCACTGCCGATGATATTTCTAAGGTGTTCTCCATGCTGCACTCCAAGAACCTCAAGGTAAATATGATCCAGCAATCAGCAATTGACCTTAGCCTTTTGGTAGATGCCCCGGAGCTTGGGCTGGAAACGATGGTGCTCGATCTTCGGAAGGAGTATGAGGTAAAATACAATACCGGTCTCAGGCTGATAACCATCAGGCACTATAATACTGAATCCATTGAGGATCTCACCAGGGGTACCAGGATTTATATTGAGCAGTACAGCCGGCGCACAGCCAAGATTGCCGTAAAATAAAATTCAGATTCACACAATTGTAATTTTAGGGCAGGTTCATTGACCAATAAGACAAAATAGTGCCCGTATGAAACGAAAAAATAAGTTAATACCACTCGCTATCGTATTGCTGGTCCTGATCATAGTTTTTCTGGTGGTTGGGAAAAAGGCCGGATGGATGGGAAGTGATATTACCGTCAGTGTTTTGGTACAGAAAGCCGAATCGCGTACCATCACCGAGCAGATTACCGCCAACGGAAAGATTCAACCCAAAACAGAGGTTAAGATAAGTCCGGATGTATCGGGTGAAATCATCGAGTTATATGTTGAGGAGGGAAACCAGGTGAAGCCCGGTGACCCGCTGATGGTGATCAAACCTGATTTATACATATCGGCCCTTAACCGTGCCGAGGCTGCCCTTAATTCGGCAAAAGCCAGGCAGGCCCAGTCGGAAGCCCAGCTTATTGAAAGGCAACTCGCATTCAGAAGGGCAGAGCAGTTGTACGGAACCCAAACCATCCCTCAGTCAGAATTTGAAACAGCACAGGCTGGATTCAGTATTGCGGAGGCAGAAGTGAAAGCGGCACAATTTTCTGTAAAAAGTGCTGAGGCATCCGTGGCTGAAGCCCGTGAACAGCTTACCAAAACAAGGGTTTTTGCCCCTATCGCCGGAACCATCTCCCGTTTGAATGTCGAGAAAGGCGAACGTGTGGTAGGTACCAATATGTATGCCGGTACTGAAACCATGGTAATTGCCGATCTGGATAAAATGGAAGTTCGCGTGGATGTGAACGAAAACGATATTGTGAAAGTCAGTAATGGTGATACAGCCCTGATTCAGGTTGATGCATATCTCAACCGCAAATTTAAGGGGGTGGTTACCGAAATTGCCAACTCTGCGCGTGTAACAGGCGCAACCACCGATCAGGTGACCAATTTTGAGGTAAAGATCCTCTTGTTGCAGAGTTCCTATCAGGATCTTATTGACACCGTCCGGCAGCTCCACCCATTCAGGCCCGGAATGTCGGCAACTGTCGATATCCTTACCAAAACCCGCAACAATGTGGTTACGGTGCCTGTGCAGGCTGTTTCAACGAGGATCGTGGAGCGGAAAAAGGATGAACAGCCACCAGCCGGGATAATAGCAGGTCAGGATGAGAAGGAGGAAGTTGTTTTCAGGATTGTGGATGGACGGGCGAGAAAGGTGTCTGTGAAGAGCGGCATTCAGGATAAAAATTACATTGAAATAGACGAAGGAATCACAGCCGGGGATGAAATCGTAACAGGTCCCTTCAATGCTGTCAGTCGCACCCTGAATGACAGTATGCTCGTTAAAATTGTTACGGAAGCAGAACTTTTTAAAGCACCCGGGAAATAGTACTGTGATTTCCTGACGGTTTTACGGTCCGATGTCAGGGAAAATGTTTTTATAAGAGCCTTTCCGTGACCATTTGTGGCGTGACTTAAAAACAAATGAAAACTTAACCACGAAGGGCACCAGGTATTTCACAAAGTACACAAAGTAATGTATAT
>CAYMXK010000074.1:0-3464 GCA_964393915.1 uncultured Prolixibacteraceae bacterium | reverse complement strand
CCAATTTCCTACAGATATTTTGCTGCTCTGTAGCCCTAAGTATGGTGCAGCGCACCCCAAATATTTGTAGCTATGATATGTAAGACCTTGCTGCCGGTTACTGATCGGGGAACTCTCCGGGTTTTCTGAGTGTTGGAAATAACAATTCGGATATCCTTTTAATATCCTCATTCGGAGAGTTGTGTTTAACAGAAAAAAGTAGCATATTGCACAAAGATGTTTAATTATGTTACGGTTTGTATTAAAATTGAATGAATGATATGAAGACAAGAACTTTTTTATTTATCGGCATGGGGATTTTATTTATGGTTTCCTGTGTTCAGAGTAGCCGGGAAAAGTCTGTTGCCAGCAATAGTGTAGCCGGCGATGCTTCCGGAGGCACTAATCAAGAGGTCTTCTGGCAGGAATTACAAAAGATCTGTGGAAATACATACGCCGGGACAATCGTGGCCGGTGGTGAAAATGACACGGTTTTCGGGAACAAGGCATTGGTAATGCATGTTCGCGCCTGCGATGACCAGCGCATCCGGATTCCCTTTTTTGTTGGAGCCGACAGTTCCCGGACATGGGTGCTGACGCTTGATGATGAAGGGATTTTACTGAAGCACGATCACCGGCACCGCGACGGATCGCCTGACGAGGTAACCATGTATGGGGGAAAAACCAGCAACTTTGGTGCGTCAACTATGCAGTTTTTCCCTGCCGACCAGGAAACGGCCGACATGTTGCCCGCTGCCATTGGCAATATCTGGTGGATAGAGCTGATCCCCGGCGAATATTTCTCCTACAACCTCCGTAGGGTGAACACTCCCCGCGTATTCTCCGTTCATTTTAATTTAAAGGAGCCCATTGTGGTTCCGGGTAAACCCTGGGGTTGGGAAGATTAATAAAAAAGAGCTGCCCTCTGGACGGATATTAATACTAGGAATGAACTGCACAGACAGGGTAAAATAAAACTACAATCGGCAAGGGATTTCTTGAATGAACTATAATGTAATTGTCACCTCTGGTTTTAAATAGTATGCCAAAAGAATTGGCAAAAAACATCATTCACTTAAATCAGACATTGAAGCCTTAATTGGTTCGCTGCAACAAAACCCATTGCAAGGAGAGCGGTAAAGACTGCTACAAAGTTCGGATGGCTATAACCTCGAAAGGCAAAGGCAAAAGCGCCGGATCCCGTGTTATTACCTGCGTTAAAGTGGTTGGCAAGGATGTCTTCCTACTTACCATTTACGATAAATCTGAAAAAGAAAGCATCTCCGCGGGAGCAGAGGGTTGTTCACCTGCTGACTTTGGTTCAGCTGGTGAATACTATTTAGAAGAAAAATTATTGAACAGGTGACTGGGAGTCACCAGCTCAACTTCAGCCCTCGCTCCCCCTGTGCTGGCGATGAGTTTATTCCGTTTACGGAATAAGCGAAGAAGCAACCTGTCGGGGGAAAAAAAAAGCCACCTGAAGGCAGCTTTTTAAATCTATGTTTTCGATTTCTTAAATTCTGTTGTTTGATCCCAGAACGTTAACGATTTTATGGATGTAAAGGGCCTTCAGCGCATTCCGGGCAGGTCCCAGGAATTTGCGGGGGTCAAACTCTTCGGGGCTATCTACAAACACTTTGCGAACTGCCGCAGTCATAGCCAATCGGCCATCGGAGTCGATGTTGATCTTACAAACTGATGAAGCGGCTGCCCTGCGCAGTTGTTCTTCAGGAATACCCACTGCATCTTTCAGTGCACCACCATAGGCATTGATCATTTGCACCAACTCGGAAGGTACTGAAGACGCGCCATGCAATACGATCGGGAAACCGGGCAGGCGGCGTTCAATTTCTTCGAGGATATCGAAACGCAGCGGTGGAGGAATAAGAATACCCTCTGCGTTGCGGGTGCATTGTGCCGGTGTGAATTTGTTGGCGCCATGCGATGTTCCGATGGAGATCGCAAGTGAATCCACTCCGGTTTTCTGGGTGAAGTCTACCACATCATCCGGATCGGTATAGACTGATTTGGCGGCAACCACATCGTCTTCGATACCAGCAAGAACGCCGAGTTCACCTTCAACGGTAACATCGTATTTGTGGGCATACTCCACCACCTCGCGGGTGACTTCAATATTTTTCTCATAGGGATGGTGTGAGCCATCTATCATAACGGAAGAAAATCCCATGTCGATGCAGTCTTTGGCAGTCTCGAAGGAGTCGCCATGATCGAGGTGCAAAGCGATAGGAATGCCTGCGCCTTTGCTGAGTTCCTTGGCGTATTCGACTGCACCTTGGGCGAGGTAGCGCAAGAGTGTCTGGTTGGCATACTGACGGGCACCTTTCGATACCTGCAGAATTACCGGAGATTGAGTTTCAACACAAGCACTGATGATGGCCTGAAGCTGTTCCAGGTTATTGAAATTATATGCAGGGATTGCGTAACCGCCTGCTACTGCTTTGGCAAACAGATCTCTTGTATTTACCAAACCTAACTCTTTATAACTAAGTGCCATTTTTAATTGGATTTATGTGAATTACTATTTTTTTCAAAAACATTCCGAAATTACTTAAAATTGACAGAAAATGGTTCACATAAGCGCTTTGTTCCTGAAAATTAACTGATAAATAATATTTTCACTGACCGTGTTTAACTATTAAGCCCCGGAATGAATCGTTCCGGGGCTCAATAAATATTGATATTCTGTAATTATCAGCCGGTTCTATTCTGCCAATTTCGCAACAAGATATTCGCGGTTAAGACGGGCAATATGTGATATTGAAATGCTTTTCGGGCATTCAACTTCGCATGCACCGGTATTTGTACAACCACCAAAACCCAGTTCATCCATTTTGGCAACCATATTGCGTGCCCGTGCCTTGGCTTCGATACGACCCTGCGGTAATTTGGCAAGGTGCGAAACTTTGGCTGCGACAAACAGCATGGCTGAGGAGTTTTTGCAGGCCGCCACACAGGCGCCGCATCCGATACAGGATGCTGCATCCATGGCTTCTTCTGCATCCTCATTACTGATCAGGATGGCGTTGCCATCGGGGACTCCACCGGTATTGACAGAAACAAAACCACCTGCCTGTAAAATCTTATCAAAGGCAGTCCGGTCAACCACCAGGTCTTTCAAAACCGGAAAGGCAGCCGCCCTCCAGGGTTCAACCGTAATGGTGTCGCCATCTTTAAATTTGCGCATGTGCAGCTGACAGGTGGTCACTGCGCTGTCGGGCCCATGCGGCCGTCCGTTGATGTACATGCTGCAAACTCCGCATATGCCTTCACGGCAGTCATGGTCAAATGCTATAGGGTCGATACCTTTTTCTATCAGGTTGTTGTTCAGTATGTCCATCATCTCGAGGAATGACGAATCTGTTGAAACATTCTCTGTTTCGTAGGTTTCAAACCTTCCTTTGTCTTTGAGGTTGTTTTGCCTCCAGACTTTTATATATAACTTCTTAAGAATTTTTTCAGCCATA
>CAYMXK010000073.1:0-15088 GCA_964393915.1 uncultured Prolixibacteraceae bacterium | reverse complement strand
TGGTGTCACTGATTCCGTTGGCAAGGCCGATGTCGGCAAAATCCCATGAATTGTTAGGGATATCATAGCCCGTTCCGCTCAGGTGATTTCCCCACGTTTTGAAAACAGTGGTACCCAGCGTCCAGGTCAGGTGGTGTGCTTCGGCAAAAGTATTGTCGTAGGTGGCAAAGGCATCAAAAGTATAATCATTAAAATTTTCAGCATTCTGATTGACACTGCTTCTGGAAACGTCAAACACCTTGCCGCCGTAATTGACAATCTTCGAAAAGGACTTTGACTTGCTGTTTGTCGTGTTGAATCCAATTCGCGTTGTTGCCTTAATGTTCTTTGAAATATCATAGTCTAAGCTGAAATTTCCGTTGAATTTGCCCAGGTTATAATCGTTGTGCGTATTGGCAATCTGGGCCAGTGGATTAATAATCTCGATTCCCAGGTTACCAGGGGCCAGGAAATAGTCTCCGTTGGTGTCGTATACCGGAACAGTCGACGGCATGTTTAATGCATTGAACAGCACCGAGGCCAGTCCAAAGTCGTTGAATGATTTTCTGTTTATGTGGGTATAAATAATGGAAGAATTGAATTTAACCCAATCAGACAAGTCAGCGCCCAAATTCAACCTGGCGGTATTTCTTTTAAATCCTGATTTATCCCTGCCAATAATACCTTCCTGGTTTAAATCGGATACGCTGAGCGCGTACATCATTTTTTCAGATCCTCCCGTTACACTCAGGTTATGGGTATATATGGGAGCTGTTTCAAACAGTTCGTTCTGCCAGTTGGTACCGCGCCCCAGGTTTGAAATATTGGAGAATGGAGGGGTTTGGCCAGATGCAGCAAAACTTTCATTCAGCAAGACGGCATATTCCGTTGCATTGAGAACGGGCAATTTCCGGGTTGTTTCCTGAAATCCCATTGAACTGCTGAGGCTGACTTTGGTGGCAGCATTCTTTTTGCCGCTTTTTGTAGTAACCAGAATAATTCCATTTGCCCCAACGGTACCATAGATTGCCGCCTGGGCATCTTTAAGAACCGTAATAGTTTCAATGTCATCGGGGTTGAGTGTATTTAAGTCACCCTGATAACCATCGATGATTGCTACCGGCGACGCATCGCCGTTGGTTGAAATACCCCTGATGCGGATATCCAGTCCGGCACCTGGTGCTCCCGATTGGGTGGTTACGTTTACACCGGCAGTTGTACCCTGTAATGCCTGCTCCACTTTTATCGGATTAAGGCTTTCGATGGTTTTTGCGTCAACGATCGAAACAGCCCCGGTGATATCTTTCCTCTTTTGGGTACCATAGCCAATAACAACTATCTCGTCGACGCCCACAAAGGAACTCTCAAGCACTACATTAATTTCAGAACGGTTGTTTACAGGGATTTCCTGAGACTCCATTCCTACAAAAGAGAATACCAACGTTGCGTTGGAGGGGACATTAAGCTGGTACATACCATCAAAGTTGGTAATGGTGCCATTTGTGGTCCCTTTAACGACCACTGTAGCTCCGGGTAAGGGTTGCCCGTCTTCGGCCGAGGTAACAATACCGGTCAGCATCAATTCCTGGGCAAACACACCAAGAGATAGAAATGAAATGAAGATTAGTAATAGATTTTTTTTCATCGGACATGATTTAATTATGACTTATTGAAAAATTTATCAGCAAAGTTACCTGAACTAATCAGGATGCACTAATTTTTACCCTCTACAATTATACATCAATAGATATTTTCTATTACATCAAAAATACTTCAATTAAAATTTAAAAAATTGATATACAGACAAATAAAATTCAGGTTGTTATGGGTTTTACTGCTAAGTAAAGATATTGCATATACAACAGCGTTAAATTTCTTTCTGTAATTTTGGACGCCGGACTTTTTTCATTCGGGAGCACTTTTCCGCTCTCTTTAAGTTCTTTTATTTTTCGTTTTGCGGTGCTTAAACTTATCTTTAATCGTTCGCTAATTTCGGTTGCTGTTATTCTTGTTTCTATTTGCTACAAGTTTATGATTTTATGTCTTTTGTTTTCTGATGTGCCCGGATATTTGCTATCATCATGTGCCAGAAACCGTTTTCATCATGCCCTTCACCATTCCCAGTTTTTGCGGCTTGGTGTTTAAGCAATTCATGATGTTTTGTCCTTTTGACAAGGGTCTGTTCCCCTACCATCAAATTCACAGTCAAATTTATAGCCGAGTTTACACATTTGTTCTGTCCACTGTTTTAAAACTTCATCTGTCATTTTCATTTTGGTTGTCCAGCCAGTTACTATGAATAAATTCTTGTCGCCAGCGGAAACACCGTGATGAACTGTATAATTTAATTCTCCGATTTCAGTAGCCAAATGCTCTGCTTTCTCTGCTGTGTTGGTATAAAAAAAATATTCAAGCTTTAATTCTTTGCTGGCAGTTACATCTAGATTTCGCAATTGGTCAAGAATCTGAGGAGTCATTTGCATTTGATTGTCTCGGTTGCTGTTGAAAGCAGTCTCGCTAACAAATTGTCCGCTTTTAGATTTTGGTTTAAAAAAGTCAAATAGGTCCATTAGATTTATTATTGTCGTTAATAAAGTTAAAAAATGCTGTTAGCCCCAGTATTCATTATTTTCTCTTTCGGTAAAGTCGTATTCCAAATATAAGTCCCAGTCCTATTAGGATAAATGGCCAAATATTAGTCAGCACGACAAAAAACCAAATCAAGTTATCCCAACCGTTTCTAAAACCATTTTTGAACTTCTGTCCAAACTCAGTCTCGTTTGGAATAGTTTCATAAAAAGTCATTGTCAAGGTTGAGAATGAAACTCTGTCTTGCAGATATTTTAAGCGACCTTCAATTGATTCAATATCAGACCTTAGTTGTCCGACTTGCTTTTCAATTTCCAATATTTCGATTACGTTTTTCGCTTGTTTAAGAAGGTCAATATAACGCAGTTCGAGTTCTTTTTTTGTTTTCAGTCTTGCTTGAATATCAAGGAACTCTTCTGTGACGTCCTTAACGTTGATTTCTTTACTGTCAAATTTTTCAACTCCAATAGTGGCATCACTTAACAGGTTGTCAAAATTGTCTGCCGGAACACGAATAATTACAGTATTACTCTTACGCCCTGTTGATTTAAATTCCTGGTCAGAAGAAACGTACCCTTTGTACTTGTTAACAGCTTCAAAAATGGTCTTCCTTGTCGTATTTACATTGTCAGTTTCAAATTCAACCCGACCTTCTTTAATTAATTTCCGTTCTACCGTTTCGTTGGTTTTTTGTTCTGTTGTCGGTGCGACTATTTTTTCCTTTGCCATTTCAATATTCGCAATGTCAGAATTTTGGGCACATCCATAAATTGCCAGTAAAATAATAAGCCCTAAATATTTGGTCATATGTTTCTTTTTAGTTGTTTTATATTGTGGCTAACGTAATTGCATTTTATTTTAGTTCCCCCAAAGGTAGATTTTTAAATGCTGTCAGGCGTAAAATTATTACAGATTGGCGATTTAATTCACCTTGGATTGAAGTTGAAACTTTAACGTTTTGCGGCTACAAGAAATTGGCGATTTCGAAGCACAAAAACTGTCTGCCACCACAAACTTGATACGAAGAACAAAGCTTCAATTAACCACTGAACCGCCAATTTCTTGTAGGTGCTGTTAGCGGTTCGTGCTATTCCGTCCTTAAGATATATTTGTCAAGATTATAAAAATAGTCATAGCTCAAAAGAGTTTTGCCCAATTAATACAATCTAATTAAATGCCTGTTATAAGGACGTTTATTTTATGTTAGCAAACGACTACATAAAAGGTGCGCCTATCCTTTCGCCAATCTTTTTAGTGCCTTGCCAGCTTCCCCAGGAAGCAATAGCAATTAGTTCATTATCACCCAAGCCAACCTTTCTTAATTCATTCATATGGGCTTCAGTTATTTTATACGGTTCAGTCGCAATCCGTAAAATGAATTGTGCTATTACTTTTTCAGAGTGTTCAAGATCTTTTGTTGCATCATCAATCCATTTGTTGCCCAACCCTTGATTTTCTCCCGTCCATTCAGCCATATAATTTGATACTGTTGTTTTTACTCTCAATGGGATGACCTCTTCACCAATTTGATTTATTAATTCATCAAATCCCGAAAAACTATTTTTAATGTGATGGTTGGATTCTGCCCACGAAAATTCTTTTGATACAGGGATGGAAGTCAACCATTTCAATGATATTCCAGGTATAGCCACTACACCTGTAATATTTATGCCTGCAGTCATTTTGAAAAATGATGATATGATTGGAGTTAACCAATGCAAGAATCTTGGTAATGGAAGAGGATATTCTGTAACAAACACACTGACCATGCGATTTACGTAATGGAAAGCTAGCGCTGTTCCAATGATTTCAGGCGCTTCGATTTTTGTAAATGGTGGATTCAGAATGAGCGAATTACCCGAATAATGAGATTTGCTCCATTCAAAAAGAGCGCCATGCTCTTTATCGATTTTACCTCCAGACATTTTAATGTGCGCTTCCTGACAATAAGGGCATTGATTGCTAATGGAAACACCTCCTGCAATAGCTTCTTTGTTAATGCGCTTTACCTTACCGTTGACAATTAATGATTCCCTAACCAAACTCCACATGCCTGCCATAATCTTAGGGTTTGAAGCATGTAAGGTAAACGGGGCACCCAAGACATAATCATAGCTTATTTCATTATATATTCTTCGGACATCTCCTGCTGAATCAGAATACTTTATTGGCGTCAAAAATCTAATTGTTCGATGGACAATACTTTTAAAAATAAAATTTGAAACGCTTTTAGGGATCATGTGATATCTGCATTATTGATTTTGACCTTAAAAGTAAAAATATTTCTAGAGATGGCATTCCCTGGTAAAAATATTTAAATGTTGTGGATTATTTCTATAATTTCCGGGAATGGTAATAGTTGGGATTTAAATTCTTTCAACTTTCCCGCGATCTGATGCCACCTAATTATTTCAACTTGGGTGAAAGTTGAAATAATTGATTCTTTTGAATTCATTTAAACAGGTTTGTTCCTGAGCGCGATAAGTGAGCGAAGTCGAACTGGAGTCGAAGCCAAAGGGTGCATTAATAATATCCACAGGCCCTGTGAAAGCAAAAAGGCCCCGGCTGAATGCCGAAGGCCTTTTCGTTATTACATGGTCAAAAACCAAAGGGTCATTTGGTTTATTCAGGCACGAAGAACTAGCTGAGATACGTTTTGTTCCCGGCTCTGTGCGCTATAGTTCCCTGACCTTAATATTTCTGAACCAGATATTATCTCCGTGGTATTGCAGGCCAAGATAGCCTTCCTTTTTTTCGCCACCCACGTTGATCATTTCGGTCCATCCCTTGAACTTGCTGTTCTCGATCATATTTTTCCATTCGGGTGTCCAGAGGGTGTATTGAACCACTTTCACGCCGTTCTGGAAGTGCTCCACTTTCCCGTCTTTCACCTTAATGCCACCTGAGTTCCATTGCATGGGCCCTTTTGCATTTTGCGGAACAGCCGGGAGCATGTCGTACAACGATGCAGACTTGCGGTTGCCATTTATGCCTCTTGCCCCGTCGGGATGTTTTTCATTGTCGAGCAACTGAAACTCGGGCGCAGATGAATAGATGGGTTTTCCTTCAATCTCCTGTCCAAGGAAGAAAACACCGCTGTTTCCTCCCTCTGAGATCATCCATTCGAAAGTGAACTCAAAGTTCTTGAATTTGCGGTCGGGAATAATATCGCCGGTGCTGGTGCGGTCACCCTGTACCTGCCTGGAAGCATCTACCTTGATGGTTCCGTTTTCGATCACCCACACCGGTGGTATATCCTGGCGGTTATAGCCACGCCATCCTTTGAAGCTTTTGCCGTCAAACAGCAGTTGCCATCCATCTTTCTTTTCCTGTGCGGTGAGTTTGTTCACCACCTCTTTTTTAGCCTTTTTAGACTGTGCTTCGGAAGTTGAAACTGCACCAATGAAAACCAGCAATGCCAGAAGGAGTTTAATACTGAAATACTTTGTCATACGTATAATTATAAGGTTGATAATGATAATAAATTAAACCGGCATCGCTGGCAGCGACCAGGGTTTACGGTAGGTGTGCTTAATCAGCTCGGCGGCAAAATCCTGTGCTGCAACCGGCTCAGTCCAGTCTTTCTTGAACGTGGGATGTCCGTCGTTAATCTCAAAGCCATCTCTTACGACAGTCCGGATTTTTTCATCGGCACCGATATTGGTGAATTTCATGTTCTGTCCGTCCCATTCGAGTTCTTTGTTAAGTGCTTGCAGGCGCACAGCGAGAACGCCCATTACGACCATCTCGTTGAAAGGTCCTGCTTCGCTGAAATCGGAAGCGGATTTAACGCGGGTTGCTGGACTCTCCTTGCATGCGCGTACCCAGTCCTGCTGGTGCGCGTTTTGTCCTTCGATCCGGCGGCGGAATTTGGGCGCTTCGGGTACGCGACCTGAAAGCAACCAGGGTTGGGCACCATAACAACCGCATATCAGTTTATCTTTTGTACCGTGAAAGATCACTCCTCCGCCCTGTACGTTCATGCTTTTACCTGCAGGCCATCCTTCAGGTTTCATAGGCTGAAGACCACCATCGTACCAGGTAACTTCCACTGCGGGAAGCGCCGCGCCTTTTTTCATGCCTTTCCATGCCCTTGAAGGAACGCGACCAGGGAAGGTGATTTTCAACATCTGTGCATTGGGTGCACAATCGTTGAGCAGCAGTGTGCTACTCCCCTGTGCCTTAGTGGGATAGCCCAGTTCAAGTCCAACGAACACCGGGTGGAGAATGTGGCAGGCCATATCGCCTAATGCGCCGGTTCCGAAATCCCACCAGCCACGCCAGTTCCACGGAGTATAAAGCGGGTGGTAAGGGCGCATGGGTGACGGGCCGATAAAGAGGTCCCAGTCCAGTGTTTCAGGTACCCATTGCCCGGGTTCCGGGCGGTTAAGTCCCTGTGGCCAGATAGGCCGGTCGGTGAATGATTCTACTTTGGTCACTTCGCCGATTTCTCCATTGGCCAGCCATTCACAAATCAGGTTAACACCTTCATTAGAAGAACCCTGGTTTCCCATTTGGGTGGCAAGCTGGTGTTTGTCTGCCAGTTTGGTGAGCAGCCGTGATTCATAGACCGTGTGGGTAAGCGGTTTCTCGCAATAGATATGCTTTCCCATGGTCATTGCATGCGCGGCAGTAATAGCGTGGGTATGGTCGGCAGTAGCAATCATAACGGCATCTGCACTCTTGCCCAGTTCATCGTACATCTTGCGCCAGTCCTTATAGACTTTGGCATTGGGATAACGGTCAAATACACCTTTGCTGTACTTGAAATCCACATCGCAGAGGCCAATGATGTTTTCGGTATCCATGCCTTTAAGTACACTTGATCCCCGGCCCCCAACACCAACACCTAAGATATTTAGTTTATCGCTTGGTGCTTTGTGGCCTAAACCTGCAATAACATTGGATGGCAAAATGGTGATACCTGCAGCTGCGGCTGCGGTGGTCCCCAGAAAGGCCCTTCGGGAGACACTTGTTTTTTCAGAATTGTTGTTCATAGTAGTTGAGAAATTATTTATTAATCAGAAGAATAAATTATTTTTGGCTGAATTCAAATGATGGTTGAGCATCTTTCAGACAGGCTCCCCGATCATGTCAAAGATAATAATTACTGCAAAAGTTTCTCCCATTTATTCTATTTCTTCCAAATACCGCTTTTTATATCCATTCCATGTGTGCAGTGATTTTGATAAGGTCAAGACTATGTCACCCTTCAAATTATAGCATTGCAACCCGATCGGACCATTGTACCCGTTGTCAAGCAAGACTTTAACAAAATGATACGTATCAAACGACCCTTGCCCCAATGGTTGAATCAAACGATCCCAACCCATTTGTTGGGTATCTCCATCGTCGGCTCCACATATATTTACCGCAAATAAGAATGGGGTAAACTCCTTTATCTTATCATCAATTCCTTCGGATCCTTCTACCTTAAGCAAATGACAAAGGTTCAGGGAAGCCCCATAGTTTTTCCGGTTCACCATCTTAGCCAGTTTTACGGAATGAGCCACCGTCTCGCAGTAAGTGTTTATGTGCGGATAAGCACATAGCTTCACACCATAAGGCGCTGCATAATCGGAGAGTTCCCGGAGTATTGAAGAAACTGAAACATCGCCGGTTTCACTGGCATCTTTAAAACTATTGCTAGAAAGATGAAAATAAATTATGTCTCCTTTTGACGTCGCCCGGATCATCTCTTTAATCTCAATCGCCAAAGTATCTCCCAGTTTGCCATCTGCCCCGAATCCAAGACCCACATAATTAACGGGCATGATTAACCCTTTGTTATCGAGAGCACCTTTAAGTTCAAAAAAGTCCTTATATCCAAACCCCTCTAAACCTTCGTATCCCAATGTTTTTAATAATTTGGCTTTCTCCAGGGCCGTTTTGGGAGTGTTGGTGAATCCATTTAAAGTGTTTTGGGCATAAAAAATGTTTTTTACTTTGTTCTTCTGAGCAGTGACAGGATTCGCTATCATTAAAAATCCGAGCGCAAGAGATATTAATAGATTTTTCATAGGGGACTCAATATTTGAATTGCGGACAAATTTTGCTGTAACTCCATTTCTCTCTCATCTCCCTTTTCCTGAACTTTTCAGCATCCGGATCATTGACAAAGCTCTCATTCAGAGGATCCCATTCCACTTTCCGGTTAAGCTTTAAAGCTACATTTCCACAATGCAAAAGGGTGCTGAGCCGATGGCCCAGTTCGGCGGGATAAATTGATTTTCTTCCATCTTTTATGCTTTCCAAAAAGTCTTTTTGTTCGTCACTATTCGTAGGTAAAACAATTTTCTTCTCCCCTAAGTCGAGAATACTATCATTACTCGCAACCAATTCCCCTCGCCATTGCACCGATTCCACCCAATTTTCATCACCAACCAAACGGATTGAGGCATTGCCACTTTTAACACGCATAGTTACATCATTCGAATATTTGTATTGCAAATCAAACTGACGGGCAGTATTGAAAATGCCGTCAATGTAATAAAGTGTTTCTCCAACAGGTGTAACTTCTGTGGGTCCGGAAGAATCATTCCCGGTAACCAACTGCGCGGTATCGCAGTAATGCGCTCCCCAGTCGGTAAGCAGGCCACCTGAAAAAGCGTCGTGCCACCTGAAGTGGTAAAATACCCGTGGATGAATAAATGGAATTTCCGGGGCAGGTCCCAACCACAAATCATAGTCAAAGTCCTTGGGAGGTGCTGTAACTTCTAAATCTTTTTCAGGTAATTTGTTTACGGGAAGTGAAATTTCAATGTGCTTAAGTGCGCCTAAACGACCATTCATTGCTATCTCTGCCATTTTGTGGTACACCGGCACGAAACGGTCCTCAACAGAAACCTGATAAACTACGGCTGTTTTATTAATCACATCACAAAGCAAACGGCCTTCGTCAATTGTCAGGGTGGGTTTTTCGCAGCAAACGTGTTTTCCTTTTAAGGCTGCCATTATAGAGATGGGAACATGCCAGTGATCGGGCGTTGAAATCTGGACCGCATCAATTGAATTGTCTTCCAGAAGCTCCCTGAAATCCTGATACACCTTACAATCTTTTGATTTATAGGCATCATTTACCAGATTTTGGGCATTTATCGCCCTTGGCAGGCTGACATCGCAAACGGCAACCACCCGGCACAATTCCGGATATTTAAGGTAATTTTTCAGATTCCAGGCTGTTCCGTGGGATCCAGTGCCAATCATCCCGATATTAATCAGATTATTGGGATGTTTTTTCCCGCATCCCATTGGGAAAATCATGGTTCCGCCAATTGCGATGCCGGTTGTTTTGAGAAAAGTAATTCTGTCCATGGTCAGATTTTATTCGAGTTTAAAAATGTACACCTGCCTGCTGTTGGTATGTGTTGAATTAAAGCCGATCATGTCGCCCCGGGGACTCCAGCGGCAGTGAATATCACAGCGCCAGTAAGCGGTATAGGCTTCGGGCTGGATGAATCTTCCCAAAGGAAGGACGGCTTCCGTTTCCATGTCCATCAGGTAGATCTTTTGTTCCCTCAGTCCCCTGCCGGGATAGGTATCGGTGACCATCCATCTCCCGTCAGGAGAAAAGGTGCCATGCCCGTCATAATCGAGCAACCCGTTTCCCAGCCTCCGGTAATCCTGTTTGCCGATGGTGAACAGAATGTGCGCATAGAGCTGACCCTGGTAATTGGCAGTTACCATCAGCTCGTCGTCATTCAGCCAGTCGTAATGCGATCCTTCCCAGTTATCGGGGAAACAGCGCAGCAGGCTGGTTCCGTCGCGGTTTACCGTGAAGGAGGTGGTGTTTCGCTGCGGAATTGCACGAGCCAGCCAGAATATTTTTGAACCTTCCCTGCTGAAGCGCGTGTGACAAAAATACTCAATGCCATTTTCAGGAACTTCGGGGATCAGGTCCCTGACACCGGCGATGGAGACAATCAGTTTTGCCTCTCCGGTTTCGAGGTCGACCAGGAACAGTCCGTCGTCTTCCGGCAGTTTGACATCTGCCCGTGCGTCCTGACCTTCTCCGCCATAGCCATAATCGGTCCGGGTAATCCGCAACCGTGAGAAGTTAATGCTGACCGCCTCTTTGCCATTGGGCGACACCGAACTTACCGGATAAGGGATAACCTTAAGCTCCTTTCTGGTATAAACGTTCATGATCACGGAAACATAAATACCCTCCCTGTAGTCGTTGAAAATAATCAGTGAGTCGGGATTGGTGCCCAGCCAATGGGCCATGCAGCCTTCCTGGAAATTCCATGCCCTGGTCCGGGTCAGCGGGATAAACTCATATGTATTCATGTCTACCAGCCCCAGGGTGGCTGAATCGTTCTCACCGGGCAGGCGGTCTTTAATGTCGGTCTGCAGGACGGTGACGTATTTCTGGTCACCGCTCCACGAGTCGATACCGTAATAGCTGGCGAAGAAATGCTCCATGCGGTTGTCAGTAATCTGAACCGGACCGGTTATTTTTGGGAATACAACAGTTAGTCCGGAGGGCTTTTGGCTGCAAGACCAGACCAGTGCCACAAGTGCTGTTAATACAGTCAGGTTTAAAGATTTCATCACTTTTTATTTTTTTAATCAGGAATTGGCCGAACTTAATAATTCAGACTTTATGCCAACAAAAGTGATAAAAAACATTGGTTTCTTAATCTTCTGAAGTACGATTATTTGTTGCTTCTACATCAGAATATGCCTTATGACCGGTGGAATTGATCCCGATGATCGGATGTTCCTTCTTATCAGGAATAAAGATAGCATGATCATTTATTATTTCGGACATATCCTGATTTTTGATAAGATTATTCCATTCATTTGGATCGTTGCTGTGGTCATAAAACTCTTCTGAGCCGTCATTATACCGGATATAGCGAAATCTTTCCGATCGGATTGAATAATTACCGGGGCCGAAACTGCTGATTGCTTTATGTGGCCAGTCAGATTCAGGTGATTTAAGCAATGACACTATGGAACGGCCTTCAAGTTTTGGATCATTGTCAAGACCGGTTAACTCAAGCAAAGTAGGATAAATATCCAGTAACTGAACTGGTTTATTACAGATTTGATTGGGATTAATTCCAGGGCCTGTTATTATTAACGGTACACGGGTACTTTCCTCCCATAATGTTTGTTTGCCCCACCTCTTTTTTTCTCCCATATGAAAACCATTGTCACTTAAAAGTATTACATAGGTATTTTCTTTGAAGTCTGACTTTTCCACAGCATCTAAAACCTTTCCAACCTGCTGATCTGCAAATGATATGGTAGCGAGGTATGATCGCACGAGTATTTTCCATTGATTATGTTGAAGAATCCATTCGTGTGATGGTTCAAGATGATGCGGACTTCTGGTCAGGTTTAAAGCATAAGTTGAAATATCCTCCAGATCGTTTATTAAATTTTCAGGCAATTGAACGCTTTCAGGAGGATACAAATTGAACCACTTTTCGGGTGCATATAGCGGGACATGAGGACTAACAAAACCAAGTCCCATAAAAAATGGGTGCTCAAATTTTTTATTCAACATTTCAATTCCCCAACCGGCAACCTTGTAATCTGTCATTAAAGAGTCGGCATCAGGAAATACTCCCCAATCCCAAAGTTTAGTTGTACCTGAAAAAGAAGAAAGATTTTGCTCCGGATATGGTCCAAATCCTCCGAAATTACCAGCATAATTGGACATATAATTTTGATCTCCGGTATGAAAAATCTTTCCGGCCCCGGTCACATAATATCCCTCCGCTTCAAACCGGTTGGTAAGCAGGGTTTGTACAGCAGCAACCGGTGAATCTTTTATGTCGCCGGCGTTGAAATAAATTCCTGTAGTTTCCGGATACATGCCGGTCATAATACTTGCTCTCGAAGGATTGCAAATTGCACATTGTGCGTGTGCATTGGTAAAAAGCATTCCCATAGAGGCGAGCCGGTCAATATTCGGCGTCAGGGTTTGCGGATGACCATCCATGCATCCCACCCAATCGTTCAAGTCATCTATTACTATGAACAAAATATTTGGGGGTATTACCTTTTGAGGTTTCCTGGGTTCGCAGTTAGTAAATAAAATACCAATAAATAAGACAATTATGAAAGTCTTCCTCATCTGAGAAATTTTAACTTTTGTATTTTAGACATACTAAATATCGCCAAACATGATGCCTGCACCCATGGTTAAAACACAACCATAATGACTTCCCGGAGGATTCTCATGAATCTTTTTGAGGACAATCTTCCGGGTTTTCTGATTTCCATGTGTAAGGTTCATAAGTATATCTCATGTTTTATTTTAGCTTGTGAAAAACAAACTTATAAAGAGAGAGCCGATGGTTATGGAAATACTTTTAATGTTCATCAGATTATTATTCGTAACAGCCAGATAGTAAGGTGATTATCAGTAATAATAAATGCCGCTAAATAAATTTAGAAAACTTCATACATCAGTTTTTATTCCGGTACGATCCCCTCATGTTCTTTTAAAATTGCTTTCAGGTCATCGATTGGAAGTTTGAGAGGTGTAGTTTTGTTTTTATATGCGAGTGCCGCTGCTGAGCCGGCAATCTGTCCCATTGCCATACAGGATGCCTGCACCCGAAGGGCTGAGTTCGCCAGGCGGTCGCTGCTTATACAACGTCCGGCCGCCAAAAAATTCCGGCTTCCTTTGGGAATTAATGCCCGCAGTGGAATTGTGGGCACAATTCCTTCTTCCAGGTGCTTAGGCACAATCCCTTTCGGGTCATGCAGGTCAATCGGATAAAATGAGTAAGCCAGCGAATCAAAAAACTTTCTGCCGGTTATATAGTCCTCATGCGTAATCTGGTATTCCCCGTCAATTCTGTAAGTTTCCCTGATGCCTGTCTCCGGTTGCAGCGTGACCAGCTTTAATTCCTCACACCCCGGGAATTTCCTCAAAAATCGGAGCAGTCTCAAAACGGAAGTCCTTCCCTTAATATTTGTTTGAGTATGCAACTCTGACGTTGTGGAATCTGCATTTAGAACATGCTGGGCATTGTCACCCTTCGACCTCAGAATGCCGCCAATATTTCCCCGTGCATCGGAATAGAGCATGTTTCCTTTTCTCACCTCCTCCTCGAAGCTTTTTTGAAGTGCGGGCAGGTCAACTGAATTCATATCATACCCGCCGATCTCAAATATCTGTGTGCCAGGTTGGGTTTCATCTTCCCTTAAAACATTATAGCCCGCCAGGGATGCTACATATGCATTTCCTGTGCAATCAATCAATTGGTTACAAACAATTTTTACATGGGTGCCTTTTCCGATTGTTTCTACTTCCCAATTATTGCCTATAAATTCAGCTTTAACAGGCGTTTCGTAATAGCGAAGCTGAACACCTGCTTCGAGACACTTTTCCTCAGCCAGTAAGGTGTATAAACCCGGATTCAGGCGTACCTGATGGTTGGGATGCCGTCGGCCTGTTGGAATCGTGAAATCGGGCAATACCCCATCACCCAGTTTTACGGTTTCTGTGACCAATTCCCAGCCAATGCCACTGATTACCTGTTTGCCCCAGGCGTGGAACAACCCGGGGAAAGCAACGCCTGCGGTGGTAGTTGTACCTCCCAGCTGGCTGCCGCTTTCAACAAGAACAGTTGAACATCCGGCACGCCCTGCCTGGATAGCAGCTATAACACCTGCAGTTCCTCCGCCGATGACCAAAACTTCGGTATTTATGGTTTTAATATTTTCTTCTGCCCTGCTGTATTCATTGAAAGCCTTTCCCGAAATGGGTAAAGCACCCGCTAAAGATATGCCCCCCAGTGACATAAGCATTTTTCTTCTATCAATTCCTGACATAATTCTACATTTAGAACTTTTACAATATTAATCAAAAAAATCCCAGCCCTTAACACGAAAGAGCCGGGATTTACCTCTTAGTAACCTGGATTCTGATCCACAGCGGGATCAAGGGCTTTGTTGAAATTCATTTCCGAAATCGGGATTGGCCATAAATAGGCCTTCTCAGCAATTGTAATCCCTTTGGCTGCTTTTATCACATCTGCTGCTTTCCCTGTTCTCTTCAGGTCATACCACCTTTTACCTTCAAAAATAAATTCATAAGCTCTCTCCCGAAGGACAAGATCCTGGAATGTATTTTTATCGTAATCTGTAATTTTATAGTCAATATCCGAAGGAGTATTGGCATCTTTACCGTAAGCCCGGCGGTGCACTTTATTCAGGGCTTCGACACCTGCAGCAGTAGGCCCGGTTCCAGCCATACAGGATGCTTCTGCAAAAATCAATAAAGCATCTGCAAAACGATAAATCGGCAAATCATTCCCTGCACCCCGGCCTTGTTCCACTGCGTTCGGATCAATATATTTGGTACTTACAAGGGTGTTGGGCCCCAAACCGAAATTTATTTTAACCCATAAACTCTTGCGAATATCATTGTCATTCCAGGAGGTATAAAACGGGTTTGTAGCATCGCTGTAATGAGCATAGGCGCCGCCGTAATTAAACCCTCCTGTTTGGGAATGACTTATTACCCATAGAATCCAATTACCCTGCCCTGCCT
>CAYMXK010000072.1:11101-15120 GCA_964393915.1 uncultured Prolixibacteraceae bacterium | reverse complement strand
CTCACCAAAGCGGCTGATACCGAATGGGGCAAAAAATACAGCTATGCAGGTATTGGTTCTGTTAAGGAATACCAGGAGAGGGTTCCTCTTCAGAATTACGAAAATGTTAAGCCATGGATTGACAGGCTTCGTGAAGGAGAAAAGGACATCCTCTGGCCGGGGGAAGTTCGCTGGTTTGCCAAATCTTCGGGTACCACCAGCGATAAAAGCAAATTCATTCCGGTAACCAATGAAGCTCTTGAGGATTGCCACTTCAGGGCAGGTAAAGATGTGCTCGCTCTCTATGTTAAAAATAATCCCGATACCAATCTCATATGGGGTAAATCGCTTACATTAGGTGGGAGTACCAGCATTAACAATTTCAGCAATAAGTCGTTTTACGGAGATTTGTCGGCGATACTTATTGAGAATGTACCTTTCTGGACGGAATTTATCCGAATTCCTGCTCCTGAAATCGCATTGATAGAGGAATTTGAAGAAAAAATTGAAAAAATCATTGAAGCATCCACAAACGAGAATGTTACCAGTATGGCAGGGGTGCCTTCATGGTACCTTGTTTTGCTGAAGCGGGTTCTTGAAAAAACCGGCAAAAAAAATATTCTTGAAGTATGGCCCAACATGGAGTTGTTCATCCACGGTGGCATCAACTTTGAACCCTACCGTGAACAGTTTAGGGAGCTGATTCCTTTTCCGGACATGAACTACATGGAAACCTACAATGCCTCTGAAGGATTTTTTGCGATTCAGGATAATCCGAGTACGCACGATATGCTCCTTATGCTGGATATAGGCATTTTCTATGAGTTTATTCCTATGTCGGAGTGGGGGGGCGCAAATCCGAGGGTGCTTACCCTGGCAGATGTTGAGGTGGACGAGAACTATGCAATGGTTATCAGCACCAACGCCGGTCTTTGGCGTTACCTGATCGGTGATACAGTGAAGTTTACCTCGAAGTACCCTTATAAGATTAAAATTACCGGCCGTACCAAGCATTTTATAAATGCTTTCGGTGAAGAAGTAATAGTGGATAATGCCGAGCAGGCCCTCAAAATTGCATGTGAACGCACCGGAGCCGTGGTACAGGAATATACTGCAGGCCCGGTTTTTATGGGCAAGGAAAACAAAGGCGCTCACCAATGGATAATCGAATTTGAAAAGGATCCATCCTCGGTGGATCAATTTGTTTCCTGCCTCGATAATGCGCTGAAAATGCTGAACTCGGATTATGAAGCCAAGCGACATAAGAGCCTTACACTTGAACTTCCTCACCTTGTTAAAGCTCCCCGGGGAACATTTTACAACTGGATGAAAATTCGTGGAAAAATCGGCGGGCAGAACAAGATCCCACGGTTATCGAACGACCGTAATTACCTTGATCAGCTTTTGGAATTGCTGGATAAAAAATAGCTGTTAAATTTGTCATCAACTAATAAATATTTAAATATGCATATTGCAGTCGCCGGTAATATCGGAGCGGGAAAGACAACACTCACTGAGCTTCTGTCCAAACACTACGGATGGACCCCCAACTTTGAGGATGTGGATGATAATCCATATCTTAATGATTTTTATAACGACATGCAGCGGTGGTCGTTTAATTTACAAATACATTTTCTGAATTCACGGTTCAATCAGATACTGGATATCCGAAAATCGGGTAAAACGATCATTCAGGATCGTACCATTTACGAAGATGCCGAGATATTTGCGCCCAATCTTCATTCAATGGGCCTGATGAGTACCCGTGATTTTAAAAATTACAAGACGCTCTTCGATTTAATGACCAGCCTGGTACAGCCTCCGGATTTGCTAATTTATCTCAGGGCAACAATTCCCACCCTTGTGAATCAGATCGAGAAACGGGGCCGTGAGTACGAAAACTCCATCCGTCTCGATTACCTCAGGCAACTTAACGACAGGTACGAGTCATGGATAAAACGGTATACCCTGGGGAAACTGCTTATAGTTAATGTTGATGAATTGAACTTTGCCAGTAGCAAAGAGGACCTCTCCAATGTAATCAATAAAATTGATGCCCTGATTCATGGGCTTTTTTAGCATAGGGTATTGTTATGCATATTGAAAATTTTTCATCCCGCCTGTTGGAAAATGCCGTCACGGAATTTTCCAAACTGCCGGGTATCGGAAAAAAAACCGCTCTGCGGTTAGTTTTGCACATGCTTCGGCAGGATAAGGAGGCTGTTACCCAATTCGGAGAGAGTATTATAAAGTTGCGTAACGAGGTTATCCATTGCCGGATGTGTCATAATATCTCCGATGCAGATGTATGCACTATATGCTCCAACCCATCGCGCAACTCTTCTGTGGTTTGTGTGGTGGAGAATATCAGGGATGTAATGTCGGTAGAGAATACCCACCAATTTAACGGCTTGTATCATGTTCTGGGCGGAATTATTTCTCCGATGGAAGGCATTGCACCGTCTCATCTCGAAATCGATTCCCTGGTCAAACGGGTCGAAGCCGGCACCATATCGGAAATTATTCTTGCCCTGCCAACAACAATGGAAGGCGATACCACGAACTTCTATATCTTCAGAAAGCTAAAACCTTTCCGTTTGACTGTGACTACCCTGGCCAGGGGCATCTCTGTGGGCGACGACCTCGAGTATACCGATGAGATCACGTTGGGAAGGTCGATTGTTAACCGCGTCGACTTCGAACGGAGCATGGGACGATAAAATTTCTGCGAACCTGATCAATCAATTGTAAACCGGTGCCCGCATCTCGCCTATAAACAATATCGTGCCTGTAGTTTTCTCGGTGATGGTAAAAAAGAACGGTCGGTCGACCCTGAAATAAATTTTATTTGGCGGCTCCACCGGCATGCTGGTGGTGGACATTCCCACTGCAGTTACCGCGGCCGCCTCGGTGCCGTTTTCGTTAACGTCAACAAATGTTTTGTGTTTTACATAGCCGATAAACAGATCCTTTGTGCCGGTAATGCCAGAGAAATCAGCCACATAAGGGGTAAATGCCTTAGGCATACCCATTTTTTTCAGAATCTCATTCAGTTCCATTTCCCACGAAAACTTAAACCGTGGCATGGTTACTTCAACTTTTTCCTCCTTTTTGAAACTCTTCATCCAGTTGTTCCAGTTGTCAAGCGTCATGGCTGACAATACATCTTCCGTGGTTTTATTTTCGTTGGGCAAAATAACAGTCATCTGAAACTGCCCCTTCCCGTAAGGAAGATGAATGGCACTGAAAATGCTGTTGCTGGCATACTCCAGGGATGTTTCCTGATTCATGGTTTCTACTTCCTTAGTTTGTCCGTCACCATGCCTGAATGATAAATTGTGGGTCCTGGATTCGTCAAACTTATTTTTCCAGATACCGTTGAAATATATCGCATTCAGCAGTACCATAACCAGGTCAGGTTCCAGTTGATTAATGATCGTGGGGATTTTGCCCCTGGTTTTTTGATTCACCCATCCATTGATGACATTCAACGAAGCAGGATTGGTAAAGTCGAGGGGACTGATTTCCGCCCCGTAATTCTCCTTATTCTCAGAGATAAAACCCTCCAGTACATTGATACCCTTGTGGTAATATATGGCATTGGCAATTTCGAGCAACACATCGGGATCAACAGACTTCAGCGCAGCGAGCAGTGCTTTGTGTGTTTTGTTGACCTGGTCGACTGTAAGGTTGCCAAACTTCAATGTTTTCTCCATTTCAGCTTTGGTATCGGCACTTGCGCCGTTGTATGTCATTGATAAGGCCAGCGATACGCTAAGTGGGGAGACCATGGTGTTGTCATTGGGTTTGGCCTCAGCTGCTATTTTCCGGAAAAGTTCAAGTCCGAACAGGTTGTCGGCTTCAATTACCTGAGCTGATTTCTCTGGTAAGTCGAAAAGATTTTCGGGGGTAGGATCCTGTTTCTGGCACGACATCATAGTGGCGCTCAGAAGGAGGAATGCGAGGGTTATGAAAGTTGTCATGGTTTTAATATTTGTCATTGTTGTCATTGTTGTGATTTATTGTCATTGATGTCATTT
>CAYMXK010000072.1:0-11001 GCA_964393915.1 uncultured Prolixibacteraceae bacterium | reverse complement strand
TGTCATTTATTGTCATTGTTGTCATTATTGTTATTTTGTCTTAACCCTCACTGTGTATGGAAGGTTGAGGGTTTGCTTTTTTTTAATTCTGCTCATCAACATCAAAAATCGTTCCTGCTTTGCTTTGTCTGCCGCTGGTCACGATTGTCTCAGGGTTTATATTCAGGATGTTTTACCGTTCCCATAAACATGATTGCGCCGGTTGTCTTTTCGGTAATGGCGAACATAAACGGCCTGTTCGCGTGGAAATATGTTTTTGTAGGGCCGACACTTGTTCGTTCAATCGCGACAACAGTAACTGCTGCTGCTTCGGTACCTTCCTCATTCACCTCCACAAAAGTTTTGTGCTTTACATAGTCGATATTGAGACCACCAGCCCGGTTTATTCCCCTGAAATCGGCCCCGGAACCAAATGCGATGCCCATGCCCATATCGGTGAGCACATCATTCAACTTGATTTCATAGGGAAACCGGAACTTTGGCAGCATGATGTCAACTGTTTGCGTTTCTTTGAAGAGTTTCATCCAGTTTTCCCAAGTTGATTTGTTGAGTTGCTCAATTATATCTTCCAGCTTCTTTTCCGGCGCGGGCAGGAAAACATACATGTTGTAGTTTTCTTTGCCATAGGGCAGCCGAATTGCACTGAACAGATCATTGCCGGCGTAGTCGAGTGTGTCAAGACGATGCATGAAAGCAACTTCCGGAGTATTACCCGGCTCAATATAGAATGGCTGCTTTACGGTGCTTTTGGGATTGAATTCCTTGGTCCAGGTGCCTTTGAAATATATGGCATTGAGAAGGAACATCACATGGTTTGGGGTGATCTGATCGATAATGGAAGGTATTTTTCCTTTGGTCTTGTCGTTCACCCAACCGTTAATGGTCTGAAGTGCCGAAGGTGCGCCAAAATCAAGCGGGGTAACCTCTGCATTGTAATAGGTGCGGTTGGCTGTTACAAAGCTGGTTTCTACCTCGAATCCCTTGCGGTAGTAAATGGCATTGGCAATTTCGAGCAATACTTTCGGGTCAACCGATCGTAATCCTTCTACCAGGGTCTTGTATGATCCATTGATTTCCATGGTGGTAAGCCCGTGAAGCCTGAGGGTTTTCTCCATGGCTTCCTTAGTGGTGGTTTCGGCGCCATTGTATGTCATCGCCAGGGCCAGTGCCACGCTTAGCGGTGATACCATTATATTATCTTCCTCTTCTTCCCAGGCGTAAACTTTTTGGAAAAGATCAAACCCAAACTGGTTGTTGGCATCTATCAGTGCGGCAGATTTTTCGGAGACTTCAATATCCGGAATATCCACAGGGTCGTTCAGGTTGCATCCCGAAGCAATCAACAGGACAAGGAAGAAAAGGGTTATAGACAGGGTTTTCATAGCTTTTGTATTTGTTTCCATAGTTATTGTTGTTGTCTTTGTAGACGAGATTTTACGTGATCAGGTTGCGTGGGAAGAAATCTTTTTAGCCGACGCAACCTTTTCACAAGGTATCCCATCTTAGCTTAAACCGATGCTTTAGAATGACAAGAACGATATATTCGTGATAATAGCCGGTAATTATCCGTATTTTTGATAAAAAATTCGAAACCAACCTTGGAAGACATCAGAAAAATAGTTGATGCCTGCGTTTCGGGGGATGACCGGGCCCACGAGAGATTGTACCGCTTATTGGCGCCAAAAATGTTTGGCGTATGCCTTAGATACGCAAAAGATTTTGCTGAGGCTGAGGACAATCTACAGGATGGTTTCATAACGGTCTTTACAAAATTGAAGGATTTCAGGCACGAGGGGTCATTCGAGGGTTGGGTAAGACGGATAATGGTAAATACCTGTTTAGACAGGTACCGGAAAAACCAGTCGATGATGTATGTAGAAGAGGTGCATCCAAATGAAACGGCCACCCACGCCGATGAGGCAATGGCAAACCTGCCGCTCGAAGACCTGGTAAAGGTAATACAGCAGTTACCTGACCAGTACCGGCTGGTTTTCAACCTGTATGTGATGGAAGGACACAATCATCAGGAAATCAGTAAAGAGCTGGGCATTTCCGAGGGAACATCCAAGTCAAATCTATCAAGGGCAAGGGAAATTCTGAGGCATAAGCTGGAAAGCCAGTATGGAGAAATGAAAAGAAACAGGAGATACTCAATATGAGAAACGGAGAGGAGAGAATGGACGAACTGTTGCGCAAAAGACTGGAGCAGTTTTCTGCAGAACCGCCCGAACGGGTGTGGCAGGGGATTCGTGCCGGAATAGCGCCGGCCGGAACCCGTGGAAAACTGGTTTACCTGCGCTGGTCAGCAGCCGCTGCTGTGTTGTTGCTGGCATTGATATCCGGTATTCTTCTCATTGACCGTTACGGTGAGTTGCAGCCTTCGTTCACTGAGCAAAATAGGCAGGCTATTGAAAATGATGTTGTACCTTCCGTTAAATCTTCACCTTCCGTTACTGCTTCTCCTGAAAGTGCTGATGCTATTGCTCAAATCGCCAAACCGGAAACCGGAATTCACACTGATGCATCTTCGGCAATTAGTGACCTGGCCAGTTTTGATTCTGATTCTGAATCTGAAAGGCTGCAGAGCACCCTCCCATTACTGAAAGCCATACGCTCATTGCTTGATTTAAATACACCTGATCCCGGATTGCAATTTGCGGGTAAGGTGGAGGCAATCCCCGCCGATAACCTCAGCGAAGCCGATAAGCTGATTCTGGCCGGCAATCTTTCGCGGAGCAGTAGCGAAAACGATTTTGATGATGCAGCCTGGAAGGTTGGGGTGCATGTCTCCCCTGGTGTCTCCTCACACACTTCTTCCTATAGTTCACAATATGCCGGAAACATGACCTATGCCGACGATGATATGCAGGCAAGTATCGGGGGAGGATTCTCGGTTCAGTATAAAGCGGCCTCCCGATGGCGGGTTGAAACAGGTATGTATTATTCCAAAACCGGTGGCAGCTCGGGCAATTCTGTTCAGCTCAACGGCATAAGGGCTGATTATTCCACGAGCTCCTCATCGGCAGAAAAGTATTTCAATACGGGTGTTTCTTTGAACGACGGACAAATGGCCATGAACAGTACTGCCGGAGTAATAAAATTCAGCAGGACGCCTACCAATGCAGAGTTGGTCACAATGCCCGAAACCACGGCTGACCGGTCGACAGCCATGCTGACACCCGGTGAGTTTTCACAGGTATTTAATTATGTTGAAATCCCTTTGTTTGCCCGCTACCTGTTGGTTGATGCCAGGCTCGGTGTGGAGCTGGTGGGTGGTTTAAGCACCAACCTTATTGTAGGGAACAATGTCTTTATGGATAGTAATATAGGGCGGGAACTTGTTGGTTCCACCCAGGATATCAATACCGTCAACTTCTCCGGAACAGCTGGTGTCGGACTAATATACGCCCTGGGGAAAAATATATCCATGTCGGTCGAACCTCGTCTCAACTATTATCTTAATTCGATCAACCACAGCGGAGATGTAAATTTTAAACCATGGAGGGTGGGCGTCTTTACCGGCCTTAGTTATGAGTTTTAGCTCAGCGGACACCCAGGTTTGAGTCAGCGACGGCTCCCATTGATGTTATCTGATAATCCCACCAAAGAAGACACTGTTTGCGACCATTTTGTGCGTCCCCTGCCAGATTCCCCTGAAATTGGGGCTCTCCATAAAACTGATCACACGCCCGTTACTGCTCCTGATAACCGTTATTGCCGGAGCTCCGCTTATCCTGTCGAGGTTCTTATTTGATATATATCCGCTCATCCATGGCTTTTGAGCATATTTCACCGGTGCCGTGTATTGTCCGGATGGTATTTCTGCCACACGGGTTCCTGTTTTGAACACTGGTATCTAAGAATTATGATAGCCATACCCCTGGGGATGGGTGATGTCTGTCTCAGCTTTCAGTATTGCGCCTGCTACCGAATGAATGGCTGCTTCATCAGACCTTTTTATCCAGGGGATTACTTTGCCGGTGTCTGCCGCCACAGGTCGTTTGAATTTCAGGGCGGCAATCTCATTGTCAGTAATCCACTGACTTGCTTCTCCAATGGTGAGCAATGTTCCGCCCGCATCAATCCAGGTTTTTATCTTCTGTGCATCCTGTCGTGCCAGGCTTCGCAGGTTACCACCCGGTAATATAAGGGTCGTGTATTTGTGCAGGCTGATGTTCCGGAAGGCAGATACATCGGTCATGGTAACAGGTATTTCATAACGCTGGTCAAACAGGTGCCATATTTCTCCCGCTTCGCGACTGTTTACTGATTCTCCTGCCACCATTAATATGGCTGGCTGGGTCAGTGGCACGAAGGAACCGCTGCCCATGTCAATGCCGCTGCCGGTGCGACCACTTTTTACTCCTGTAAACTCCACTTTCCAGGTGGCGGTTAACTCTTTCAATACATCATAAAGCTGTGTGGCATTGTGGTTCTTTTGTCCGGCTGCAGGGATAGCGATTGTCCCATAGCTGAATGTTTCCGTCTGTCCCTCAGCAACAATTGTAAATTCGCGGGTGGCTACCATGGTTAAAAGTCCTTTTTCCTGCAATTGCCAGAGGACCGCCGGGGCGTTGTAGTTGTTCCACCGCATTAGCCATGCATAGCTGTCGGCGTTCCCGTTCATTTTCCCTTCGGATGGCAACAGGTGCTGAATTCTATCTCCGGCCCACAGTTGCAAATCACGGGTAGAAGAAACAGGAGCATAATCAAGGTTAAAAGCCATAGGCAGGTTCCATGTGGAGACGTCATAAAAGGTGCTGTCGGTAAACTTGCTAACCGTTTCAAAGAGGCTTTTAATTAATCTGTATTGTGGTTGGCTGAGGGGAACTACAATTGAACTGCCCGGCAGAAACTGTTTCCTGTCTTGAGTTACCTCAGAAACCAGCTTGTGTACCTCAATCTTATGGGTCTGCAGGATGTCAATAAAATGATTCAATTTGACCGGGTCTGAATGAGCGCCAACAATATACCCTTTCACCTGATCAGTCTGTCCTAAGAGGGAGGCCTCTTCGTAAAATGCTTTCTGGCTTTGCAGTAATTCCGTTTTCAGTTGCATGGCCGCTTCGAGGGTTGACAGTGTGATATCAAACTGGTTTTTGATGGCACTTGCCAGGGTTTTTAATCCGTAGCTGGTTTCCCTGACTTTGCCGCGATAGCCCGCCTGCTCAAATAAAATTCCCACGCTGCCATTGATATCGGGATAGGAAGAGCCTTTGCCCACATAATAGTCGTCGAAACTCTCTTCGGAGTAATATAATTCACCTCGGCTGTCGAATTTCGCACGGTGAAACGCTGCTATCTTGTCCGTCAATTCAAGGTTTTTTCCCGGCACCAGCGGATTGTTGCGGCTTGGGATCCCCGGTTGGAAAAAGAAGGTGGAGTTGGGACCCATCTCATGGTGATCCGTAACTATGTTGGGTTTCCATTCATGGAATTTTTCAATCCTGCCCCGGCTTTCAGGGTGTACCATAAACAGGTAGTCACGGTTCAGGTCGAACCAGTAATGGTTTCCCCTTCCACCCGGCCACGCCTCCGTGAATCCGCGGGCGTTGGGATCCGAAACATCTGTTTTGCCCTGGTGCATGTTCACCCAGGTACTGTGTCGGGTAAAGCCATCGGGATTGAGGTTGGGGTCTATCAGGATGATATTTTGCTTTAAGAATGATTCAATATCAGCCCCTTGTGCAGCAGCAAGATGGTACATGGTCAGCACCGAGGCGTTGGTTGCACTCGATTCGTTGCCATGTATCCCATAGGTCAGAAATACAACAAGAGGCACATCCACCGGTGAGAGCGTACTTCCTGGAGCGGAGAATGCAACGTGTTGGGATTTAAGAACACCCAGCCGGCGATGGTTGTCCGCAGATGTCACTATGACGTGTATCAGCGGCCGGTATTCATGAGAGCGGGCATATTCTTCAATGATCACTCTGTCGGATAACCTGGCTACTTCACGTGCATAGGCCAGAACCTGGTCGTGCGACAAATGACGGTCGCCCGGTGCAAAACCAAACCAGGTTTCCGGATCCGGAATTTCCCGGCTGTATGAAACATTGTCCGGCAAAAAATTCTGCAGCCGGTTTTGGGCTGAGGCATAGAATTGAGCTATACATAAAAGAAGAACAACAAAAGGTAAACGCATAAGTATACAGGTTAAAAATAATGCCTGAAAAATAGCAATAATTGCAATCGTATCAGTGGGAAGTATGGCAATATGACTTTTTTGCGGGAAAAACTTCAGTCACCTGCAGGCAGTGCAGAAACGAACACAGGTAAACCGATTCATCTCACGTAAACAAATATTGTAAAATTGAAGGTTGATGATGTAACTTTGACCCATGTCAGGTGTCTAATAAATCTGAGATAAAAAACCCATATTTTGACCATAAAGTCTAAAAAGTCGAAAATAAAGTTAGCTGCAGTTGCATATTTTGCCTTATTTTTAATTCAAACTATTCAGGCACAGGATATTTCCGAATTGCGGATATCCGGCAATTACCGGGGTCAATCGTTGCCGGTCTTCTTCAGTGCGCTTTCGGAAGAGTACGGCATCCGCTTTTTTTACCAGTCCCAATGGATTGATACCATTTCAGTGCACAGGGATTTTGACGGCACCCCCCTTGTACAGGCACTAAATAGCATTTTTCTGAATAAAAGCATTACCTGGCGCACCTTGCAGGATGATGCAATAGTAATTTTTCCGATTCCTGAATCCGACCGCAGGAGGTATGTCGATCAGCTTCAACTATTGGTAATTGGTGATCCGCTAAATGAAGGACGCTATAAAACTGCCACACTGGAAGGTCGCATCGTGGATGGACAAACCGGTGACCCCCTGCCGGGTGCTGTGGTTCTCGATATCCAAGGCAACAGAGGTTCTTCAGCCGATCCGAAGGGCTATTTCTCAATCGAACTCTCAACAGGCGACCACACTCTGCAATTCTCGTATCTGGGTTATCAGCCTCTGCGACGTAAAATCCGACTGATTGAAAAGGGGTATGCCGAATTTGAGGTTTTTGAGGAGAGCCACAACATCTCTGAAGTTACCATAAGAGGAGAAAGCGCTGATTTACCGAGGGCCCAGATGAGCATGATAAGGATGGAAACCCGGAAAATAAAGGATTTGCCTGCGTTGATGGGAGAAGTGGACGTAATGCGGGGGTTGACTATGCAAGCTGGTGTTCAGACTGTTGGTGAACTATCATCAGGATTTAACGTGAGGGGCGGAAATACCGACCAAAACCTGCTACTGATCAACGGAAGCCCGGTGTTCAACTCATCACATCTTTTCGGGTTCCTCTCACTGATCAATCCCGATCTTACAGACAATATCCGCCTGTTTAAGGGGGGAATGCCGGCCCGGTATGGCGAAAGAGTGGCCTCCATTATGGAAGTCGATATAAAAGACGGCAACGAGGAATCAATCCGAATCGCCGGCGGATTGGGGATCATCAATTCGCGACTGGCGCTCGACGGTCCGCTGACCAGGGATAAGAAGCTTACCATTACGACTGGTGGCCGCAGTTCCTACACCAACTGGATTCTCAGCAGGATACCCAATCCCGACATTTCACAAAGTACCACCAGCTTTTACGATGCGGCAGGTAAGTTAACTTATCGTTTTGATGCAAACAACAGAATCAGTGCAATGAGTTACCTGAGCCGCGACAGGTTCAGTACCAGCGCACAAACAATTACGGAATATGCCAATGTGCTGGCCAATGTGCAGGTGCGCAACCGTTACTCGGAAAAAACCAATGGCGAAGGGAATCTGTCCTACAGTAGCTATACCTATCGGCTAACCGACGAGGCAAACGGAAAAAGAGAGGAGGCTTATTTTCTGGATAACCGGATGCAGTATACTTCCCTTAAATACAACCTCCGGTACAGGCCCGCTGAAAATCATACCATTGAAGGGGGTTTCAATGCGATTTATTACCGCATAGCTCCGGGAGAAGTTACCGGCCAGGCCGATACCACACTAATTGTTTCCCGTGCACTGAATACTGAAAAAGCACTTGAGTGGGCAGGATATCTCAGCGATGAAATTGTGATCACCCCTGCACTCTCCTTGTCGTTAGGGGTTCGGCTGAGTAGTTTCAGTAATATTGGACCTCCCGTTGTGTATCAATATAATCCTTTGCAGCCCAAATCACCTGGTTCGGTTATTGATTCTATGAATTATGCTTCTGGAGAGATTGCTAAAACCTACCGGAGGCTTGAGCCCCGTTTATTGATGAGGTATGAAACCTCCCCCGGGAATGTACTCAAGCTTAATCTCCAGCGCATCAGCCAATATGTTTTTCAGATCAGCAACAATGCGGTTGTTTCTCCTGCCGAAACCTGGAAAGTCAGCGACCGGCACCTGCTGCCCCTGATCAGCGACCAGGTAGCGTTTGGTTTTGAAACCTCAGATGTGCAAAATGCACTGGATTTCTCTGTCGAGGCCTACTACAAGAAGCTTTATAACCTTCTGGAATATAAGAATGGTGCGCAGCTCATCATGAACCAGCAGATCGAAACCAGCCTGATTTCTTCGGAAGGATACTCCTGGGGAATAGAACTTTCCGGAAAGAAAAACCAGGGGCGACTTACGGGGTGGGTAAACTACACCCTCTCGCGTACCTGGCGCAAGACCAACAGTATGTGGGACGAAGAACAGCTTTGGAAAGGCAGTTACTATCCATCGGTTTATGACAGGCCCCATGATTTAACGGCAGTTGCCACTTACAACATCAGTCGCCGGTGGCGCTTTACAGGCAACTTTGTTTACCTCTCCGGGCGCCCTGTTACCCTGCCGGAAAGATTTTATACGTATGCCGGTGAAAGGATAATCTATTATTCTGACAGGAACAAATACAGGATGCCTCCCTATCACCGGCTTGATGTAGCCCTTACCTTCGATGAAAACCTGAGGAAAAAGCGAATGTGGAAAGGGAGCTGGACATTGTCGGTTTACAATGTATACGGAAGACACAATCCGTATTCCGTTTATTACCGGAAGACGATGCCATCTTCTGAAAACGACTACAAGGTTTATTCCTTGTTCAAGCTTTCTGTCATCGGGATACCAGTGCCATCAATAACCTATAATTTCAAGTTTTGAGGGTATGAATAAACTGTTGAAAATAGTACTGATACTTGCATATGGATTTACTGCCTGTGAGGATATTTACCGGCCGGACCTCGATGCAATGGAAGATTTGCTGGTTGTGGAAGCCCGGATAGTACACGGACAAGCCGATAATTCAGTCAAAATCTACAAGACAATTAATTTTGATTCACCCGACATCCGGTATCCTGTGGTCAACGATGCTAATGTGAAGCTGGTTGATGAAACTGGCAGCACGATCAGCCTGAATCCCGCAGGTCAGGGCACCTATCAACTGCCGGAAACATTAAATGCCGGGCAAAGGTACAAACTGGTAATTGAGGCAGAAGGGGATACGTTTGAATCTACCTTTCAGGATATACCCAAAGCAGCCGGCATCGACAGCGTTTACCTTGCACATACTGAGAAGCTGGTGCCCGTTGGAACAGATGCTTCTGCTGACAATCTCCGGAGAATTCCCGGAGCTCAGCTGTTTATTGATATTGCAGATACGGGAGGTGCAACCCACTACAGATTCACCAGCCGGAAAATAGGTCAGTATACTTATAATATTGGATTCCCTGAAGTTCCCGTATATGGCTGGGTGTCCTTGTATCCCGGGAGTCTGTTCAATCTTGCAGCACCTCCTGAATATTCGTTTTCAGGCAGTATCAAAAAGCATCCGCTGGTTTTCCTCGAAAATAGTTATATGGTTTTTATACCGAATAGACAAACCACCTTCCGGGGGTGGATCTATATTTGTCATCAATATGCGTTGAATGAGCAAACCTATAATTATTACATTGACCTGAACAGACAGCTCTCCGCAGGGGGAAAACTCTTCGACCCGATATATACACAGGCAAGGGGTAACCTGTCTTGCATCACCGATCCTGAGAAAGTAATATTGGGTAATTTTGAAATTTCAACGGTGAGCGAACATCGTTTTTTTGTGGCGCCAATAAGCCAGAATAACTATTTTATAAAAAGAATTCCTTATTTCTGGAACATTCCACAGAAAGGTGAAAGTGAGGAACTCCTTCCCGAGTGGTGGGAAACCATTTCCAGGAGATATCCGTCGGGCGAACCAGGGGAGAATTAAATGAAATGCAAACGATTAATGATAGATATTGTAGACAGATGAAGAGAAAGCAATTTACGGGATATGAATTTAAAAGTTCCTTTGAGCACTTGCTGGATCGGATAGTGAAAATGAGATTTGCAATTCTGTATAGAATGACTTTTGGGCTAACAATCACACTGTTATCGATGAACCTGGCTTTGGCAAGTCCCGAGGCCAGCCGTCTGTTTTTGTTTGCCGATCGTTCGTGGGCCTTATCTGGAGACACGGTTTGGTTTACCGTTGCAGATGCCTTGCAGGACGAATCCCTTGGGAATGTTGTACATGTCCGGCTGGAGAATTACCTCAGCGAGCCGGTTGGCGAAATCATGGTGATAACAAAAAATGGAACAGGTTACGGTTATATGCCTGTTCCGGATTCACTTCGAACCGGCATTTACTGGCTTCGGGCTTATACCAATGCCATGGTGAACAAAACATCCTCCAGGTCGGTAATCAGTCTTTTGACTGTTTATCACCGGTTCGGTAATCAGTTACCCGCCATTCCCTTTCCAGACGGTTTGGAGAAATTGCCAACAGCAGGGAGCGGACTGGCGGAGATGACGGTCACCCCGGAAGAAACAACACCACGCGGGAGGGTCACAGTTGACATTACAATACCGGAAAAGGCGGGGAGCCGGATCAGGGAGATGGTAGTGTCTGCCAGGCTTGAAGGCCCCCTTGATAACCTGACAGAGCCTCTTTATCTTTTTACGCATGCCCTTCAGGAGGTGCAAAGCCGCGAAACTTTACCCCCGGAGGTGAATGGATTTTTTATTGAAGGAAG
>CAYMXK010000071.1:0-15228 GCA_964393915.1 uncultured Prolixibacteraceae bacterium | reverse complement strand
GCACAATCTGTTATAAATAAATCGTTTGCAGTATTTACTTTAAGTGAAAAACTGATTGATATAATGGAGCGCTTTCCTCCTCTAAAAGTACCGTTTGGGCGTTACAGTATGGATGCCATGTGGAATGTCATAGCCTGGCAAAGAATTCGCAACATCGAAACCGACCGTCCGGTTATGGCCATTGCCAACCGGAATGGAATTAAAACAGGCATAATCTTTGGGGAGGGAATCTGGCGATGGAGAATGTATAATTTCCTTATGAGCGATAACAACGACGAATTTACGGAGCTGATGGATAAACTTGTTCAATACCTGGCAATTCGTGACAATGAAGATAACTTTATAGTGAATTTCAAGCCTGTGTATGACGAAACAGAGACAATCATATTTGCGGCCGAAGTTTACAATGATGCATATGAACCCATAAATACACCCGAAGTAAGTATGGTTTTGCGGGATTCATTACAAAATGAATTTTTATATCTGTTCGACCGGGGAAATCAGTTCTACAGGCTGGATGCGGGTGTATTCCCCCCGGGAGACTATAATTTTGAAGCAAAGGTCGAAATTGGCAATCAGACATATACCGAGACTGGAAATTTCGCGGTAATGCAAGTGAACATTGAGCTTTTGGAAACACAGGCCAACCACAGGATGCTTTATCAGCTTGCCCGGCAATCAGGGGGTGATTTATTTTTACCTGCTGATGCAGAGGAACTGGCAGCAAGTATTTCATCCAATACCAGAATTAAGCCATTTGCTTATTTCCAGTCGTTGCTGAATGAGATTCTCAACCTAAAATGGTTATTTTTTGTTATATTAAGTGTTTTCAGCCTTGAATGGTTCTTTCGCAAATATTGGGGAATTTATTGAGTTGATTGAGATTTGACTGATTCTCGTGCATTTACCCTAAAAGGTTGAAAAACAGGAAGAATTTGTAAAGGGTATTGAATTGAAAATTAGCTGTTAACTATGTATGATTGGATGCAAAATATTGAAACTTTGAGTAAATTTCGTTTGATAAAGATTAAAATGTTGATTAAGAATAGTATACAGGTATTATTTGCACTATTTTTTTTCGCATCGTGTAGTTCGATACGTTCAATCCCTGTTGAGATTGCCAACGTACCAACCGAACGTATATCGGATGAAATACAAAGCCTTACACTCGTAAACAGAGCTGTGAACAACCGTTTCAGAAGCCACAGGGCAGATTCGCTTCAACAGATTTTCTTTCAGAGGCAGTTTAATATGGATACGGTTTTGCTCGACACCCAGGCAGCCGACACCTTACTTCTGGCCCTGGGCGACATGCTTTTCGAATCGGGCCGCTTTGATGTCGTAATTCCTGAAAATCGTTTGTTGTCTGTAAATACCTACTCATTCATTCCTTCTTCGATGCCCTGGCCTGAAGTCGATACGCTCACCAAGATATTTAATACGGATGCTGTCCTTTCTTTGGACCATTTTAAAACCCGGATCATTACCAAATACGAGAAGGAGGCACTCTACGATCAAAACAGTAACCAATTCTATACTGGTTATTTTGCAGAGATGGCGGTTGCGTACGAAAGCCTGTTCAGGATTTATAATCCTGCTGAAAAGGAGGTTGTTAAGAACATCATTGTAATGGATACTTTACATTGGGACGATTCAGATATTGTAATCAGGCCGCTCTTTAACCGGTTTACCACGGTTAAGGCAGCAATGATTGAATCAGGCATTCACTCTGCTTTACGGTTGTCTGAAAAGATCGCACCTGTTTGGCGTCTTACCCGCAGGAGTTATTATTTTAAAGGGCACCCTGTGCTTGATAATGCGCACCTCCATGTATTGAACGGCGACTGGGATGAAGCGGCTGATTTATGGTTGCAACTGGCTGAATCTACCGGTTCGAGGTCGCTGAAAAGTAAGGCTGAATTTAATCTTGCTCTTGCATACGAGCTGTTTGGTGACATTGACGAAGCCATCAGGTGGGGACTGAAGTCCTATGAAACGTTGTTCAGGCCTGTTACGTACAATTACCTTGAAACATTGAATGTTCGTAAACAGCAATTGAGCAAACCATGAGATTATCCTTCCCTCGCATATTGTCCCTTTTGCTTTTATATACATTAAATGCGTGTACAGTATACAGGGAAGTTCCCATCGAAGTACTTCGGCCCAGGGAGATATCAGTCGATCAGGGAAGTGATGTGGTTTTGCTTTACAGAAACTTCAAATATGAAAACGACACGCTTCAGAATTATTACAGGGATGATTATGATCTAAGAAAAGATATAAAAAACGACGGCCTTAACATAGATAGTTTGGTATCAATTAAAGCTTTAATTACCCTAGCTTCAGAACTTGAAGATAAAGATGTTGTAAATAATACAACCGTAATGCCTGTCAATGCATTGCCACGTATTACAGGACAAAAGCTTGCTCCACTACCGAAGGAACTCGTGCAGAGTATAGGATCACGTACTGGCTCTCAGAAATTGATTTCGCTTGAAACGCTCACCTATTTTTTTTCGAGGTTTTCAGACAAGAGTGATGCCGGTGAGTCGGTTGAGGTTATTCTTGCAGGAATCTGGGCTTTGTATGATGTAAGTTCGGGAGCCATCGAGAAGCATGAAGCAATGGTGGATACGTTGTTCTGGCAACGAAGGAACGAGGATGGAGAGCGGATACAATTACCTCCCCGGGTTACCTCACTCGAACTGGCTACAGAAGTATATGCCGGCAACTTTGCTAAAAAATTTACGACTTCCTGGGAAATTGTTCAAAGGCTACTTATTATCCCTCCTGTTCAGGAATTCAGTCTTGCAGCAGAATACGCTGCAGAGAACAAGTGGGAGGAGGCACTTGAATTGTGGCAGCGTTTCACTCCTGAACGCTACGGCAGGCTGTCTGTCAGTGCCCGTTACAATGCAGCACTTTCTTACGAAATGCTGAATGAAACAGACCAGGCAGTGCAATGGATTGACCAGGCTCTTCTACAGGCTCGAATTTACCGTAACAAGGACGAGCTCAGACTGGTTCAGAATTATAAAGAAATACTTACAAAGCGCAGTAAAGAGATCCGAAATTTAATTCAACTCAACAATGAATAGCAGGAGAAACATTCTTGCTTTTTGTGGGCTGGTATTTCTGACATGGAGTTGCGCTTCAACCCAAAGGTTTACTGCCTTGCAGCTTGACATTTTAAGACCTGCAAAGCTTGACATTCCGGAAACTCAAAAGAATGTTGGGATTATTTATCGGAATGTTGTTGAATTTGAGGACATTACCGGGTTTCTAAAGTATTTTGATCATGCCGATAATCCTACAGAAATTTTTTCAGAAAATCCGGTTGCCTATCACTATCTTGAGATGTTTACCAAGGATCTGATTGACTCAGAACGATTTGAGAATATTGAATATTTACCGGCTATTGAACCGGAATATCAATTGCCCGATTCATCTTTAGTATCCTACCTGACCCCGGAGGAGATCAGAAAGTACGAATATCTGCACCCTCGAGTGGATATATTTCTTTTTGCAGATTTTATTACCAGTAATCATCAGAAATTCTATTTTGATGAATCACAACTATTTGTTTTGGAAGTGTATACCTCATCTATCTGGCAACTATCAGGAATTTTGAAGGATACATTAATATACCGCTATGCAAAAACTGACACGCTGGCCTGGGAGGAGGTGACCTATTCACCAAATGACCTGTCACGGGATTTTCCTTCTGTTGAGCAGGCACTGATCGAAGGGGCCGGGGTTTCTGCTCTGGGATTTGCACGGTTATTTCATCCCTATTGGGAAACAGTTAACCGCATGATGTATATTAGTGGCAATTATGAGATGAAAATGGCTCAAAAATATGCAAAAAACAACCAATGGGAGGAAGCTTCTGCCATATGGGAAAAATACACCAATAATAAAAACAAGAATATTGCAGCAAAGGCAATGTTTAACATGGCGCTGGCCTGTGAAGTTTCCGGCGAAATCGACAAAGCACTAGACTGGGTAATAAAATCATATATGGTATTTCATGAATCCAATGAAATACACTCCTTTAACACAAAGGACTATATTTCTTTACTGGCATTGAGGAAAAGGGAGTACCAGGTACTTGACAAACAACTGAAGAATTAAGACAAGGGGACATCAGCTGTTCTTAAATATCTGTTCAGGCCTGCTTAATGATCTAAATATCAAATATATACCTCCTATAACGAAAGGTATGCTTAACCACTGGCCCATATTAAGCATCATGCCTGCCTCGAATGCTTCCTGATCTTCTTTTATAAATTCTATAAAGAACCTTGATAGAAATATTAATACCAGGAAGACGCCGAAGATAAGTCCCGGCCTGTTTTTGGCACGGGTTCGCCAATACATATACATGAGTATCCCAAATGACAACAGGTAAAAGAGGGCCTCATACAATTGGGTTGGATGTTTGGCAACAGTTTCAGCGTTTCTTTCAAAAATAAATCCCCAGGGGAGTGTAGTTTCCACACCGTATATTTCAGAATTCATAAGGTTTCCCAACCGGATAAACGCCCCAACCAATGCAGTGGGCACCAAAATCCGGTCGAACGACCAAAGCATGGTACGCCGGGTAACCACTCTTGAATGGATATAAAGCGCTATCAGGATGCCCAGAGCCCCTCCATGGCTGGCCAAACCGCCATGCCATACTTTTAATATTTCACCCGGGTGCTGAGAATAATAATCCCAACCGTAAAAGAAGACATGTCCGAGTCTTGCACCCAAAATGGTAGCAATGATAATGTAAAAGAAAAGGCTGTCGATCCATTTCTGTCCAACGCCTTCGTATTTCAGCATTTTTTCACCAAGGTAGTACCCGATGAGAAATCCGGAGGCAAACAACAAACCGTACCATCTCAAGGCAAAAGCCCCTACCCTTAAAAGTTCAGGATCTGGATTCCAGTGAATGAAATTTATAATAGACAACATGCTGAAATATTATTAATTAGATTATTTATATAAAGAAACACATTATATCTGAATGGTTAGCTGACGTGGGCGCCGTGACATTGTTTAAATTTTTTGCCACTTCCGCAAGGGCATGGATCGTTCCGGCCCACTCTTTTTTCAACCCGTACAGGCTCCGGACGGGCTTTTTGCTGCGTCTGGCTGTGCGCACCTTCCATCGCATTGGAAGAACTTGTCAGTTCGTTCTTTTGCGTACGGTAGCGGCTCATATCAGTTCGGCGAACTTCAGCAGCCTCCCTAACCTGGTCCGGACTCTGAATTGGTATATGCCCTTTCATCAATGTAGATACGATGTCTTTGTTTACCTTATTCACCATCAGCTTGAAAAGGTTGAATGATTCAAACTTATAGATCAGAAGGGGATCCTTCTGCTCGTAGGTGGCATTCTGTACAGACTGTTTAAGATCATCCATTTCACGAAGTTGTTCTTTCCAGGCTTCATCGAAGGTATTCAGCACGATCTGTTTCTGATAGGACTTAACCAGCTCCCTGCCTTTGTTCTGATAGGCCTTTTCGAGGTTGCAGATAATCTGGAACAACCTCCGGCCATCGGTAATTGGAACAACAATATTGGTATAAATGTGTGATTTCTTCTCGTAAACATCTTTGATTACCGGGAAAGCCTGCTTTGCTATATTCTGTACCTTCCGGTTGTATGAGTCAATCATTACCTGGTATATCCGGTCGATTATCTCATTGACATTCAGCTTTCCAAACTCCTCCTCTTTAACCGGAGATTCAATTGAAAGCAAACGCATGAGCTCGAGATTGAAATCTTCAAATTCGCCAGACCCCTGGTATTCTGCGACGAGGTTCTCAACTGAATCGTACATCATATTCAGAACATCCACCTCGAGGCGTTCGCCAAACAGTGCGTGACGGCGTTTCTTGTAAACCACTTCACGCTGTGAATTCATAACGTCATCATATTCCAGCAATCGCTTGCGGATTCCGAAATTGTTTTCTTCCACCTTTTTCTGGGCACGCTCTATTGATTTGGAGATCATGGAGTGCTGAATCACCTCTCCTTCCTTCAACCCAAGCCTGTCCATGATACCTGAAATTCTGTCTGACCCGAACAAGCGCATCAGGTCATCCTCCAGGGAGACAAAGAATTGAGAAGACCCGGGATCTCCCTGCCGGCCGGCACGACCCCGAAGCTGGCGGTCAACCCGCCTGGACTCGTGGCGCTCAGTGCCAATGATGGCGAGACCACCGGCCTTCTTGACTTCAGCATTGATTTTTATGTCGGTCCCCCTGCCCGCCATGTTTGTGGCGATGGTAACCATCCCCGTCCGTCCGGCTTCAGCAACTATTTCAGCTTCACGGGCATGCAATTTGGCATTCAGCACATTGTGATAAATACCTTTAATTTTTAACATCCGACTGAGTAATTCCGATATTTCAACCGAAGTGGTACCCACCAAAACCGGTCTACCGGCTTTATTGAGATTTTCAATATCCTGAATTACTGCATTATATTTCTCGCGTTTGGTTTTGTATACCAAATCTTCATGGTCCTGCCTGACCACATTCCTATTGGTAGGAATGACCACCACCTCCAGTTTGTAGATGTTCCACAGCTCTCCTGCTTCTGTTTCGGCGGTACCGGTCATACCGGCCAGTTTGTGGTACATCCTGAAGTAATTCTGCAAGGTAATGGTCGCAAATGTCTGGGTAGCCGCTTCGACCTTGACGCGCTCCTTGGCTTCAATGGCCTGGTGTAAACCGTCGGAATAGCGGCGACCCTCCATTATACGGCCGGTTTGTTCATCTACAATTTTCACCTTGTTGTCGATAACCACATACTCTATGTCCTTTTCGAACATGGTATACGCTTTAAACAACTGGTTTATAGTATGTACCCTTTCAGATTTAACGGCGTATTCCTGGAGCAAAGCATCCTTTTTTTCGATACTTTCTTCGGGAGATAATTTGGCTTGTTCCAGTTCTGCAATCTGGGCACCCATATCGGGAAGGATAAAGAATGAAGGATCATCAAAACCGGCTGAAATCAGGTCGATCCCTTTATCAGTAAGTTCTACGGAGTTTTGTTTTTCCTCGATAACGAAATAGAGCGGATCCGTAACTATATGCATATTCTTGTTGTTGTCCTGCATATAGAAGTTCTCGGTTTTGTGCATGAGGGCTCTCATACCCTCCTCACTGAGAAACTTGATCAACGCTTTATTTTTGGGCAATCCCTTGTGAGCCCTCAGCAACAAAAGTCCACCTTCCTTCCTTTGTTCATCGGTAGAATTTGGATTAGTAAGTAGTTTCCGGGCGTCGGCAAATATGGTGTTTACGAGTTCACGCTGCGCCCTGAAAAGCTTTTCCACATATTGTTTTAGTTCCTCAAATTGTTGATTCTCCCCTTTCGGAACGGGACCTGATATGATCAAAGGCGTACGGGCGTCGTCAATCAGGACCGAGTCAACCTCATCAACTATGCCATAATGGTGTTTGCGTTGCACAAGGTCCTGGGGATTGATAGCCATATTGTCGCGGAGGTAGTCAAAACCAAATTCGTTGTTGGTACCAAATGTGATATCTGCGTTGTAGGCATTTCTTCTCGCCTCGGAGTTGGGTTGATGTTTATCGATACAATCCACTTTCAAACCGTGAAACTCATAAATCGGGCCCATCCACTCGGAATCCCGTCTTGACAGGTAATCGTTCACCGTCACAATATGAACTCCCCTGCCAGCCAGGGCATTAAGAAATACAGGCAAAGTAGCCACAAGTGTTTTTCCTTCACCCGTAGCCATTTCAGCAATTTTCCCGGAATGGAGGACTACCCCGCCAATGAGCTGCACATCGTAGTGCACCATGTCCCAGGTAATTTCATTTCCCCCGGCCATCCAGCGGTTATACCAAATTGCATTGTCCCCTTCAATCACAATGCTTGAACGGGTAGCAGCCAGATTGCGGTCATAATCGCGTGCTTTTACGATCACCTTTTCGTTTTGGAAAAACCTGTTGGCAGTTTCTTTTACGATGGCAAATGCAGTTGGCTGAATTTCATCCAGAACGGCCTCAATCTTTTCGATAATGATCTCCTCCAGCTTATCGATGCGTTCATAGATTTTTTCGCTTTCCTGGATTTCAACCTCTTCAACTTTTATTTTCAGTTGTTCAATCTCATCATTTTCGGCTTTAATGCTTTCAACGATCAAAGCCCTTAGCCTGTCGGTTTCATCCCTGAGCTGGTCGTTATCGAGAAGTGTAATCCGGGCATATTCTTTTTTGACTGCCTCTACCCTCGGCATTACTTCATTGATATCTCTGTCTGATTTATTCCCCAGAATTTTGCTGAGAAGTTTTGTTACGAATGCCATATACTGTTATAATTAAACTACGCTAAAATAAGATGCAAATGTAGTCAATTGTAAAGGGTATTAAAAACCCTCCAACATTTTTTATGGGAAATGTAGCCTAAGGTTTAACAAACCAGCCCGAATCCCCGTCATGAGGAGAGGAAGGCTGAGCCAGTTCTTCCAGGGGACGGTCAAATTCGAGCCTGATTACAGGGACTGAATTGCACATTTCATTTACCGGAACATTGATCAGGCTGAGATAAGCTTTCTGCTCGTTGTGTTCCGACGGGGTGAACCTTACATCAAAATCTACCTTGCGGCCATCATTCAGCAATGTGGCCCGTAAAGGCTTGATGTTGAACGGCTTTAGTTTTACCACGTTGCCAACCTGGTCTTTATTGAGGTGTACATACAAAGTGTTCTCCCTGCGGGTAAGCATAATATTCCGGTTAGCCGTCAGAAGGGAGGCAGGCTGCACATCTTCAAAAGATTCCCGGACAGCAGTATACCACTTGCCCACTCTTTTGAGGATTTCTGCACTTTTGGGATCAATTATTCCTTCTCCTGTGGGGCCCACATTAAGCAGGTAGTTTGCATCACGGGCCAGGTACCGGTCAATGCTGCGCATCAGGTGGCGGTCGGAGTAGTAATCTTCATTGGCACGAAATCCCCAGCTTTCCATTCCAACTGCCTGACAAGCTTCCGTGAGGCGTTCCAAAGCAATAGATTCATCGCGTTCGAAGTCCCGCTCCGGCGTGCCAAAATCGCCTTCATCGAAGCCCCTGTTGTTGATAACAGCAGTCGGTTGAAGTGCTCTTATCATCTGGTTTACAGAAGGATCTATGTATTCGGGAACGTTCATGTCCCACCAGAATCCATTAATTTCACCATAGTTGGTACACAATTCACGCACCTGTGCTTTCAGAAACGTCATATATTTATCCCAATCCGGACTATCCTGGGGTTGCGGCGGCAATTCATGGTGCCGTCCGAGGTTCGGATAATTCGGATGATGCCAGTCGGCAATGGAGTAATAGAGGCATAAGGGTATATTGCGTTTGTGGCAGGCATCAGCCAGCATGCCTATGATATCTTTTTTGTAAGGGGTATTCATGGTATTGTAGGCAGTCTGGCTGGTATCCCAAAGACAAAACCCATCGTGGTGTTTTGTTGTAATGCAGATGTATTTCATACCGGTTTCTTCCAGCAGGTCGAGCCATTGATTGGGATTAAATTTCACCGGGTTCCATTGCTTTGCCAGTTTTACATACTCTTCGCGTGCAATTCGGCCCCGCCATTGGTGCTGCTCGTGCCAGCCGGGTATGGCGTACAAACCCCAGTGCACAAACATCCCGAACCGTTTGTTAAAAAACCAGTCGCGGCCATCGTTAAACCGTTTTAATGAGGAGAGTGGATTAGCTTTTGAATGGGTTTGCATGCCGACGGCAGAAGTTAAAAGCGGAGACAAACCGGCAGCCAGGGTACCCCCTGTGGTAAGCTGAATGAAGTTGCGTCGTTTCATAATTATCTGTGATTAATTTCTGTCTTGTAAAACTAAAAATTAATCACAACTAAACCGTTATAACGAACAGATTTTCTCCTTAATTTGCCGCCGTTTTTCACAGAAGCTACAATGTACATAAATATCAGAAAATCAATAGAAAACGATTTGGAATTCATTGAAAAAGTGGAGCGCATTTGCTTTCCTGTTTTTCAGCAGAGTTCCCGAAGGATGTTGCAAAAGAGCATTACCAGTAATGCCCAGGAGGTATGGATTGCAGAAGACACCAAGGAAGGAACTGTAAGACAGGCCGGAACGCTCATTCTGCACATCCGTTCGCGCACACTGCGTATATATTCCATAGGAGTACTTCCTGAATTTCAGGGTACCGGTATCGGACAAAAATTGCTTACACATGCCTGCAACCAGGCCATTGCCAGGGGATTTGAAAAAATTTCGCTTGAAGCACGCTCGAAAGATGAGAAACTGGTTAACTGGTATCTTAAAGCCGGATTTGTCATCGCAGGAGAACTGAAGGATTATTACACAAAGGACGAGCATGCTGTCCGCATGCGTTTTACAGTCTCCCGACCCAAACGGAAGGATCCAATATCCAACATCATCGTTGTTGATGATCCCGGAAAATGGAGGCTTTCAATTGAAGACGTCCGGGTAATCTCAGCTAAATCCTATTTGTCGGATGGCGAGTTCCAGACCGCCAGCAACCTGAGGGTTTTTAACCTGAGTAACTCTTACAGATACCAGAGTACCGGCTATTATGTCTCTTTGCTTGCTTCGGCCAGGGAGCACCGCGCCATTCCCAGTGTAGCTACAATAAGGGATTTCAGGAATCTGTCTGTCGTCAGGGCGATTGCCAATGATATCGATGAACTTATGCAGAAATCACTGGAAAAGAAGATAGATACGAAGTTTAACCTGAATATTTACTTCGGGCAGACGGTCGATCCTGCATTTCGCAATCTGGGCCATAAGCTCTATCTGTTGTTTGAGACTCCATTGCTTAAGGTGCAATTCAGTAAAACAGACCGTTGGCTGGTTCAAAAGGTAAGGCCCCTGAGCATTGATAAGATTGACGAAACAGATATGAAAAAGATCGGGCAATTTGCATCCTCCTATTTTGCCCGGAAACGGTTTCAAAAACCACGTCTGAAGCATTACAAATATAACCTTGCCATATTGGTCAATCCCAACGAACCCAATCCTCCATCGTGCCCTGCAGCTTTGCGCAATTTCAAAAATGTAGCCAACAACATTGGTTTTTATGTCGATTATATTACGAAGGACGACTACGAATCTCTGGGTGAATATGATGCACTCTTTATTCGGGAGACCACCAATGTAAATGATCATACTTACGAATTTGCCAGGCGGGCCTATGCAGAAGGACTGGTTGTCATTGACGATCCCTGGTCTATTTTGCGATGTTCCAATAAGATCTACCTGAACGAAAGGATGAAGCAAAACCGGATAGAAACTCCCAAAACAGAAGTCCTGATTAAAAGTGCTTTTAGGAAATCGCAGTTGAGTAAGTTTAATTATCCGTTGGTACTCAAACAACCTGACAGTGCATTTTCGCTAGGTGTAATAAAAGTGACCAACAAGGAGGAGATGCTGATTTCGGTGGAGAAATTGTTTAAGAAGTCGGAACTTATTATCGCTCAGGAGTTTTTACCATCTGAATTTGACTGGAGGATTGGAATACTCGATCAGACTCCCCTTTTTGCCTGTAAATATTATATGGCCAAAGACCATTGGCAAATTTTAAACTGGAACAAAACGAACGATGAAATCTGGGGAGCTTCTGAAACTGTTTCTTTAAGTAAAGTTCCTGAACATGTTATTAAGGTGGCAGTTAAATCTGCAGGACTGATGGGAGACGGACTTTATGGGGTGGATCTGAAAGAGATCAATGGCAAGGTATTTCTCGTGGAGGTAAATGACAATCCCAATATTGATGCAGGAATAGAGGACGCTGTCCTGGGAGAGGAACTTTACCTCAGGATAATGAAATCGATGTACAACCGCATTGAAATTTCACGCAATATGGCAAGGTTTGTTGCCATTGAGACATAATGTAAAAAGAATATAAGGTATCCTGAAAATCTGGTCATTTTAATTCAAAACCACTCCATCTTCCGTCGATACCAAGAATCTGAAACCTGTTGAACATTTCTTCGCTGAAACCATCCCTTTCCCTGGTGACTTTAATGGCCTCCAGGTGGAGGTTTCGCCGGGCAAAATCATTCATACTTCCGATATCTTTCCAGATGGTAAAGGTTGCCTGCTCAAAAAAAGGATATTCTCCTACCCCTTTTGAGAACAATACGCCTTCAGCCTTTTGATGTTCGTCGCTGATGCCGGAAACCATGCTCCAGAATTTGGGAATATAGGAAAGTTTAATAGCAGCGCGCGTAATTGCACAAATAAAAGGCTTCTCCGGATCTGCCGGATTCACTTTCCAATTTTTGAATCCCGACCATGAACCTCTGGCAGAAACAGGAGAGAGGTAAAAGGTAATATGTTCCTTAGAGTGCTCAAGGTAGTCGCTGAATACCGCGGTTTCCTTGAATGAAAGCGCCTTTTCATGTGTTTCCCATACTGCCAAAACGGCGTAGACCCCAAAATCCGGCCACAGACTATATCCGTCTTTTCCGCCAGTCCCCAACAACTTAAAAAACTGCAATCCTGCGAGTTTCTTCATTTTGGCGCGGGTTTCGTACATTTGCTTCATTGCCCATCTTCTGTTTGAAAAACCCTCAAAGCAGAAAAAAGACATGGTCGCCACCTGTTTCATATTTGTTGTCATCTGCGTTTTTAAATCCGTTGTAAATATCAGTTTTTTTTATTTCAGAAGGTAATTAAACTTAAAAAAGGAAGGCACTTCAACCAACTTTCTTAATTTTGGTTTTTTAAAATTATTCCATTTAATTTTCAATTTTTTGCAATGAAAAAATTCAGAATACTGTTTTTGGCAGCAATTGCCAGTTTTATTGTTTTTGAAACCTTGGCACAGATAGATATTGATTATCAATTGCCACCGCAGGAAATTCTGGAGCTTGCCGATGCTCCCATGCCGCCATCCATTATGATCAGCCGCGACGGAAGGAATATTGTCCTCACCCACCGCAACCGTTTTATCAGTATCGAAGAGCTGGCAGAAACCGAGATTCGTCTGGCTGGCCTAAGGATTAATCCGGCGACAAACACAGCCAGCCGCACCAGTTATTCCAACAACATCAGCATAATCAGGACAGGTGAGCAGGGTATGCATCCAGTTCAGGGGTTACCTTCAAATGCCAGGCTGGCAGGATTCTCATGGTCTCCCGATCAGCAAAGAATGGCCTTTACCAACACTGTTACCAATGGCGTTGAACTATGGGTGCTTGACTTAAGTTCAGCAACGGCCAGGCGGTTAACCGGCGCCATACTTAACGGCAATATGGGAACCCCCTATACATGGATTCCCAATAACAGGGAATTGCTGATTAAAACCTTGCCAGCCGACCGCCAGCCACTCATCAACAAGTCCACCAATATACCAACAGGACCGAAGGTATCTGTAACTACCGGGACCGAAGCACAGAACCGCACTTATGCTGACCTTCTGCAAGACAAGGCAGATGAATTCAATTTTACACAACTATCCCGCTCCGCACTGAAAAAGGTGACCATTGATGGTCATATTACTCCCTGGATGGAGACTGCTATATATGGACGTCTCAATTTCTCACCAGACGGCAATTATGTAATGATAACGACATGGCATGAACCTTATTCCTATATGGTACCTTATTCCAGGTTCCCCTCAAAAACCACTGTTTATACCAGCGATGCTCGCCTGGTAAAGGTGGTAGCAGAGCAGCCGCTGCTGGAGGATTTACCCAAAGGCATGAATTCGACCATGAAGGGAATCAGAAACATCAGCTGGAGAAGTGACAAGCCAGCCACATTGACCTACGTGATTGCGCTGGATGAAGGAGACCAGGCCAATAAGGCTGATTTCCGCGACGAGGTTTTTGAACTGGTTGCTCCCTTTGAAGGTGAACCACGAAGCGTGGTAAAGACAATCAACCGCTATTCAGGCATTACCTGGGGCAATGATAATGTTGCAGTAGCCTATGACAGCTGGTGGAACACACGGAATACAAAGACCTACCTTTTTGATCCGTCAGATGCAGCAAGGGAACCACAGATTATTAACGACCGCAGCTATCAGGACAATTACAGTGATCCGGGCAGGTTTATGACTACCCGCAACCAATGGGGTGAGAGTGTACTGGATATACAGGATAATTATCTTTATCTGAGCGGGCCGGGACATTCCCCGGATGGCCCCCGTGCATTTATTGACAGGTATGACTTAAATACAAAAAAGACCGAAAGACTATGGCAGGCGGACGGAATATCCACCTTTGAGCAGGTAGTGTTTGCCACCGATATCAGGAAGGGAACCTTTGTAACCAGTATTCAGGCACCTACATTATATCCCAACTATTACTTACGTAACATCAACAAAAAGGCAGCTCCCCGGCAGATAACCTACTTTGAAAATCCCTATAAACCGCTTGAAAATGTATACAAAGAATTGATTACCTATAAGCGTGAAGATGGAGTTGATTTATCTGCAGTTCTTTATCTTCCAGCTGATTATAATAGGGAAAGTAAAGAAAAACTTCCAATGCTGATGTGGGCTTATCCACGTGAATTTAAAGATGCCGCAAGTGCAGGACAAGTAACCACCTCACCTTATCAGTTCACTTCAATTGGCTACGGTTCTCCGCTTTTTTGGGTAATGCGTGGGTTTGCAATCCTGGACAACGCTGCGTTTCCCATAGTTGGTGAGGGTGAAAATGAACCCAACGACACATTTGTTGAGCAACTGGTGGCCAACGCGAAAGCTGGAATTGATGCCGTTGATGCTTTGGGGTATATCAATCGCAGCAAGGTTGCTGTCGGAGGCCATTCGTATGGTGCATTTATGACCGCCAACCTGCTTTCACACAGTGATTTGTTTGCTGCAGGGATAGCCCGTAGCGGAGCATATAACCGTACGCTGACACCATTTGGATTTCAGGCAGAGGAGCGCAATTTCTGGGAGGCCCCTGAGGTATACAATACCATGTCACCTTTTATGAATGCCCACAAGATGAAAACACCCCTGCTTCTGATTCATGGTGAAGCCGACAACAATTCAGGCACATTTCCCATGCAAAGCGAGCGATACTTCAATGCCATCAAGGGACTCGGCGGAACAGCCCGTTTGGTGGTACTCCCGCACGAAAGCCACGGTTACGCAGCGCGCGAGTCGGTTATGCATATGCTCTGGGAAACAGACCAATGGCTTGGGAAATGGGTTAAACAAAAACCTTAAGAGTTAAAATGAACAAA
>CAYMXK010000070.1:8996-15292 GCA_964393915.1 uncultured Prolixibacteraceae bacterium | reverse complement strand
CATGCCTGCCGGAAGACCTGTCGGCACTCACATGGTGGCAGGATGGGTGACGACCCCCGGGGGCAACGCGTGGTGGTTTGACTACAATCTGGGTGCCATTGCCATGAATGAAAAATCGGTCTTCCCGGAGATGACAGATGAAATCATAAATAAAACACCCTCCTCCTGGTGGGGTGCTGCACTTGAAATTCATACCGGCCGCATTTTCGAGCACCTGATCGGACCCTTTTATTTACTTATCGTGCCACTGGCAGGTCTTTGTATGGTCATTGTATTAATAAGCGGATTTTTAGTTTGGTGGATGGTATACCGGAAAATCAATTTCTAATACAGCCTGCAGCCGTATCGTAAATACAATGACCAAAAGACTGGCTGCTGAAAAGTTTGCAGCAGGAGACACAATTATAATGCGGGCTTCGACAAAGTATCAAGGGTAATAATCAAAAAAAACAGTAATAATTTTCATTTAAGAGTTTTTTGTATTAATTTTGCAACCGTGAATCATCCGTTTACAAATAGAACAACTTGTTGTTGCTGTGGTAATTACAAACCGCAAGCGGAAGGCTTATGCTGCAATTAGAGAATTTAAAAAATCATATATAAAGGCCTTTCGTTGCGGAGGGCCTTTTTTTTATACTTTTAACCTAAATAACTAACAATTATAATGAGATGAAATTCAACAACATTCTTGAGACAATCGGCAAAACACCCCATGTGCGCATCAACCGTCTGTTCCCGGCAGAGTATATTGTATATGCGAAACTGGAGCGCAACAACCCTGGAGGCAGTATAAAAGACCGGATTGCCCTATCGATGGTGGAAGACGCTGAAGCCAAAGGTCTTATCGGCCCGGGCAGTACCATTATCGAGCCCACATCAGGAAATACAGGGATAGGGCTGGGCATTGTAGCCGCAGTGAAAGGCTACCGGCTTATCTTAACCATGCCAGAATCGATGTCGGTTGAACGACGGAGGATACTCTCGGCGTATGGAGCAGAACTGGTGCTTACGCCCCGCGAACTCGGCATGAAGGGATCCATTGCCAAAGCCAATGAACTGGCCTCAGAAATACCGGGATCATGGATTCCGATGCAGTTTGAAAATCCGGCCAACGTGGAAACCCACGCCAAAAACACAGCCCGGGAAATTTTGGATGATTTTCCTGAAGGCTTTGATTATCTGATAACAGGTGTGGGGACCGGTGGTCATATTTCCGGGGTTTCAAGGGTTCTTAAGGAGAAATTTCCCCTCCTGAAAGTGTTTGCAGTAGAGCCAAAGGCATCCCCAGTGATCAGCGGTGGTTCACCAGGGCCCCACCCAATCCAGGGTATTGGCGCCGGATTTATCCCTGCCAACCTTAATACCTCCCTGCTTGATGGTGCAATTCAGGTTGAAAAGGAGGAGGCTTTCACCTATGCGCAAAGGGCAGCAAAAGAAGAGGGTCTGTTTATAGGCATCTCATCGGGGGCATCTCTGGCAGCGGTAGCCAAAAAACTTCCCGAAATACCGGCTGGTTCAAGAATATTGACCTTTAATTACGATACTGGCGAAAGGTACCTGTCGATCGAAGGTTTATTTTAGAGCTGCTTATTGCTCTTTACCACCAGCGGCAGATGTTCCCCTCCAAAGGGGCGGCCATCGAAGCCACCGTAGAGGACGATGTCCTTTAATCCGGCAACATCCATCAGCAGCGATAAATCACTGCTGCCGATTCCGAGCAATTCGGTCTGGTTTTCAATGGTTTCACCTGTTGCCTTGATGGTTAATGCGGTTTTGAAAATGATTTCACGTGTTCCTTCTTCGTACTGGTAGAAACGCTCAAATTTTATATTTTCAGTTTCGATCAGTGGCAGGGCAGATGGTTTTGACTTGAAAATTTGGTCATAATTGAGGATCTGAAGAACAAATACCCCACCAGGTTTTAGCATAGTAAGTACACCGCTGAAGAAATCGCGCATCTGCATAGGATTCATCAGGTGTACCAGGGTATTTCCGAGGCATACCACTCCATCAAATTTTGAACGGCCAAACTGCCGTGAAATATGAAGCATATTGGCCCACATATAGTTAATCCTGTCATGACTCCTGTCGGTCTTTGCCTTCTCCAGCAGGCTCCTGCTCAGGTCAATGGCTGTTACATTGGCTCCGTTTTCTGCCAGTTGATAAGCAAGTTCTCCTGTAGCGCTACCTACATCCAGGATCGATTTACCATTTACCGGACCCAGCTGCTTTTCAATAAAAGCCAATTGCTCCGGTTTAAAGGGAAAGATCTCACTATAGTACTCTACCAGGGGAGAATAAAACTTATCCTGTTGATTTTCTGTAATTATCATAGCTAATCCTTTTTTTCAATTCTTATTCGGGCATCAACAGCAAAGATATCATTTCCTTTGCCCATTAATGGATTTATATCCATTTCTTTTATTTCCGTAGCAAATCTAAGCAAACTGGAGAGTCTCACGATAATTTCGGCAAAATAACGAATATTCACTCCCCGTTTCCCGCGATACCCCTGAAGGATTTTGAAAGATTTCAGGTTATGTATCATCGACATCGCCTCTTCCAGCGTAAGTGGAGCAAGTCCGGAGGTAACATCTTTCATAACCTCAACGTAGATACCACCCAGGCCGCACAGAATTACGTGACCGAACTTAGGTTCATATTTAGCCCCCAGGAACAATTCCGTACCTAAAGCCATCTGGGCAACCAGCACACCAGTTGCCTCCCTGATTTCCATGAGGTGAACAAACTCTTTGCGAACACTCTCTTCGTTCCTGATGTTGAGAACGACACCCCCCACATCTGTTTTGTGAATGGGCCCCACGACTTTCATGACAACCGGGAAGCCAATATCCCTGGCGGCCTTAACCGCATCATCCCCGGAGGTTACCACAAGTTCCTTCACAATGGGAATACCGGCTGCCTTAAACAACTGATGAATCACCTCAGGAGGCTGAAATCCAGGCACAGCTTTGTCAACAATCCGCCTGATTTCCGGAATATCCACTTCATTCAGATATATGCGCTCTTCAGAAGGTGAGGGTGTACTCATCACTTTGGTGAGGGCCCTCCCCAGCAACACTTCATCAGGAAAATTCACATTGCCTCCTGACAGGAACAGGGCCACATCTTCTTTCACCTCAATCAGTGACGGAAGAATCGGAAAAATAGGTTTTTTGCATTCATGCATTTTACGATCAATCAGCTGAAAAACCTCCCTCACGGGAAATAGTCCCGAACTGCCATAAATAACCGCCATCCCGTCAACATCAAAATCATTTTCACAGGCATCAATAATCGCCCCCAATTGTTCGGCAGTGCCAGTTGCCAGGAAATCGATGGGGTTTTCCACTGAAGAGCCCGGATACAACAACTCCCTGAGGGCCTGTTTGGCAGGAGAATCCTTGATTTCGGGAATAAACAGGCCACCATCCTCGAGGGCATCGGTAAGCATAACACCCGGCCCTCCGGCATGTGTTATTATTGCTATGCTCCTCCCTGTAAGCTCCTTACAAAGAAATACATTGGCAACCGTTACCAACTCTTCACGCCCATAACACCTGACAATGCCCGCTTTCCTGAAAAGGGCTTCAACTGCAGCATCGGAGCTCACCATTGCGCCGGTATGTGATTGTGCTGCCCTGCTGCCTGCGGCTGAACTTCCGGCCTTGATGGCCGCAATCTTGCATCCCTTGCGAATCAGTGATGTAGCATGATGCAAAAGTTTGTCAGGATTATTAATGGTCTCAAGGTAGAGCAGCTTTACTTTCGGACTGGTTTCCGGGTCGTAGGTTTCATCGAGGTAAGCCACAATCTCTTCTACGCCGGTTTGGGCACTGTTGCCAACCGACCATACATTGGAAAACCGCAGCCCCTTTGGAATCCCCGACTCCATTATAAATACGGCTGTGGCTCCCGATCCGGAGATAAAATCGCAGCCCTTTGGCCACAATTTCGGAACGGGAGTTGTAAAAACACTGGCATGATTTGGCGTAATTAATCCAATGCAATTGGGGCCAATAAGGGTACCTCCTACTGAATTTATGGTTTCTACGATCTGTTCTTCAAGTTTCCTGCCTTCCTCACTGTATTCACCAAATCCTGCACTGATGATCACAAATCCGCGTGTCTGCTTCCGGGTAGCCAGTATTTCGACAACCTCAGGACAAAATCTCGCAGGAATGGCAAGAACGGCCATGTCAACTGCAGGCAAGTCTTCGGCCGAAGCAAATGATTTCACACCCTGCACCTCGGTTTCGTTCGGATTAACAACATATAGGTGACCCTGGAAGTTGTTTTCAATCAGGTTTTTGAGCAATTTTCCACCTGGCTTGGAGAGCTGGTTTGAACCTCCCACCACCACAATGCTGTGGGGCCGAAGCAGTTTTTCATGAATCATTTTAAATTGATCTAAATTTGTTCAAAATTACGCAAATGCAAATTAACGGTTGATGATATTTTTCATCTGAATGCCCTTAAATTATTTTCATTACAAAGGAATATGTAGTTTTGAGGCAAAACGCAGGCATGACAAAACCGGAATTGCAAAAGATAGTCATTTACCTCTCCCTGAATAAAACCGACACCCATCTTATGATGGCCGGAATACAGCTTGCTGCAGCCTTTCAAAAAGAGTTGCGGCTCCTTTACCTGACGGACAGCAACGGAATGAAGGAGAAGGCTGGAATAGAAATGGCCCGGTATTCAGACACCATTAGCAAGAATGTTCCCGGACTCCATATTACCTGTACTGTAATTAATCATCCCGGGCGCCATTTTGCGCGTGTCCTGGCCGATGAAATGGAAGCAATTGTTTTGGTGGCAGGCTTCAGTCGTTTCAAGGAAATGGCAAAACCTTTGCGCAGCAGCCCTATTCCTTTTTTGTTTGTAAATGAAAACGAGCCTTTCACTTCCTCCTTCAGGAAAGTTATTGTTCCGGTAGACATGCGCCGCCAGAACAAGGATTCTCTCTTATGGTCAGTTTTTTTCGGGAGGAACAACGACTCCGAAATTATCGCCATCGGAGCCAATGACCGCAGCAAGGATAGCCAAAAAGCAGTTGCTGCCCATCTTCGCTCCCTTAAAAAGCTGCTCACCAAATCCAACGTAACCCACAGGATATACAAGGGAAGCCGGGGGAGCCTGTCTATTCAGCGCGAGGTACTTGAAACCTCCGGCCAGCTCAACGCCGACCTGATGATTTTGCTGGGAAGCTCCTATGTTACATGGCTTGACCTGCTGATCGGGCTCCCCGAAGAAAAGATCATCCGGAAAGCAGGGAATCTGCCTGTGCTGGTAGTGAATCCGCGCCGGGAAACCTATTTGGTATGTGATTAGTAAAATTTAATGCCTTTTCATTAGTTTAGCAGCATGAAACAAAGATTCTTCCTATTTATATGGCTCGTTTTTATGGCGCTGACTGCACGGCCGCAAAAACCCGAATTCAGAATTTTGTTTGAAGGCATTGGGGACAACCGTGAATTCTCAGGCGGAAAATCATTATCGCAAACCATCCTGGGCACCAGGGGAGCATTTGAAGCGGGCACAACTATCGACGGTCACCACTTAAGGGCAGGATTAAGCAGGCTCTTTGAATTTGGCAGCCCGCCTGACTATCATAAGGCCGAATTGATTCTTTATTACCAGTTTGAAGACAAGGCCAAAACTTTTCATTTCGGAAGCTTTCCCCGCAGGGACCTGGTAAACTTTCCCCTGGGCATGCTTACCGATACCCTGAACTACTACCGTCCAAACATTGAAGGCTTACGGGGAGAATACCGCTGGAACAGTGGACATCAGAATATTTTTGTTGACTGGACAGGCCGGCAGACCAGCGAAGTACGTGAAGCATTTACCGCGGCCGCTTCGGGGGAATTATCTTTCAATGGATTTTTTTTCCAGAACTACCTTTTGCTTAATCACTTGGCCCACAGCAAACCACGCGGAGCGGAGGAACATGTAAACGATAATCTCGGTTATTCTGTGCTTGCCGGTTGGCGAAGTGATCGGTCGCCGAAGTTCTCCTCATATCTCAAAGCCGGCATATTGGGATCTGCCTTCAGGGAGCGTTCTGTTACCGACGGGATTATCCATGCACAAAGCCTGCTGGCAGAAGCATATTTTAAAAATGGGAATTTCGCAGGGAAGGCAACTTTGCATAGTGGTGAAGGCCAAATTTTCATGGCCGGAGATCCATTTTACCGCGCAGAAAATTATTTAAGAACCGATTTGATTTGGTATTTTATCAACCATAGAAACGTCAAAGGTCGCTTCAATCTCTCCTTCCACCTTACAGA
>CAYMXK010000070.1:0-8896 GCA_964393915.1 uncultured Prolixibacteraceae bacterium | reverse complement strand
TTACTTTACAAGCTCCATTTCTTCCAGCAAATATCCGGCGCCGGCAAATTTATCTATAATAAAAAGGGCATATCTCATGTCAAGGGCAATATTGCGGCATTGATCCGGATCGTACATAATGTCGCTCATAGTGCCCTCCCAGCAACGATCGAAATTAATCCCTACAAGGTGCCCCTCTGCATTCAACACAGGGCTTCCGGAGTTTCCCCCGGTGGTATGGTTAGATGCCACAAAACAAACCGGCATTTCACCGTTTTGACCATAATCCCCATAATCTTGTGATAGATATAGTTCTTTCAGCCTTGCAGGAACATCGTAATCATACACGTCGGGGTTATCCTTCTCCATTATCCCACTGAGGGTTGTAGAGTGCTTGTAATGAACACCATCACGGGGCTCGTATCCCTCAACCCGGCCATAGGAGACCCGGAGAGTTGAATTGGCATCAGGATAGAATGCATGCCCTTCCTTCATCTCCATAATTCCAGCCATATAGGGTTTCATGGCAGCTTCGAGGTTCGACTCAACAAGCTGCAATGGCAAAGAAATACGGGTATCGTAGAAATAACGCATTGCCCTGAATAACTGAAAAACGGGATCCTTCCCGATGGCTTTAAACCCTTTGACAGAATTGTCATCAATAAGTTCTTTTACTTTTAAATGGTTGGTTAATATGGACTTGCGGTAAAAGTTACGAATCAACTTATCCCCCTGAAATTTCCGAAGCACCTGACTCAACTCCACCGGTATGGACTCGTTAGGTAAATTACTGTGAAGAATGGGAAGCAGACTGACAAACATCTCTTCGTCCAAAGGCTGGTGATAATCCTTAAAGAAGATGTCGGCCAGCCTTAGAAGTGATTGCCGGGCCGACTCCGTTATTTCACCCTGTCTTTCGATCTGGCGCAGAAATACATCGAAATAATTTGCAATGGTAAAAATTTCTATTCCGCTCCATGCAATTTCAGTATAATAGTCTGAAGCTTTGGCTAGTGGGGCAAATTCTATATATTGCGACCGGAACTGTTCCATCAGAGGCGCAAATTCGTTTGTCCATCTCCCATTTGAAGTTCCCCAGGCTGCAAATTCCCGCTCAAAGTCCCTTTTGCGCTCAACAGCCTCAAGCCTCTGCAGCCCAAGTGTTTCACCCTTCCACTTCTTCCAGGAGTTGGATACTCCGGCATATTTTGAGGCATATTGAATACGCACTTTAGGATCCTTTTGCATATGGCCGGCCATAATATTCAATTTACTGTCGCGAATGGCAATCCGGTCTGGATTTCGCTGCTGCTGTATCAATTCCACAGCATAGGAAGGCAAATACTGTGTAGTTCGGCCCGGATATCCGAAAACCATGGTAAAGTCTTCGGGTTCAACTCCCCTCAGAGATATGGGAAAAAACTTCTTAGGCTTAAAGGGAACATTATCTTTTGAAAAAGAGGCAGGCTCATTGTCTTTGTCTGCATAAATCCTGAATAGGGCAAAATCTCCTGTATGGCGCGGCCACATCCAATTGTCGGTGTCACCACCAAATTTTCCTATGGAAGAAGGCGGTGCTCCCACGAGCCTGACATCTGTATAAATCTTATAAACATGGAGGAAGTATTGGTTACCGTAAAACAATGGCCGCACTATGGCCCGGAATTTTCCATTCTCCTGCGCCTCCTTTTCAATGGCTGCTATGTTTCTGTTTAACAGTTTATTTGCTTCATCTGTGCTGTCGGTTTGAGCTAATCCTTCAAAAACCATGTCAGTAACATCCTCCATCCGCTCAAGGAAACTCACACTAAGTCCCTCGTTTGCCAATTCTCCTTCGCGGCTCTTTGCCCAGAATCCATGGGTAAGGTAATCGTTTTCGACCGAACTGTGCATCTGAATCTGCCTGTAACCACAGTGGTGATTGGTAATCAGCAGTCCGTCATCCGATATGAGTTCGCCCGTGCAGCCACCGCCAAAAAGTACAACGGCGTCTTTCATTGAGGATTTGTTAATATCATATATATCATCCGCTGTGAGCCTGAAGCCCATTTGCTGCATCTCTTCAATATTATATTTCTGAAGGAGAGTGGGAACCCACATTCCCTCCCGGGCAAAGAGGCCCGACAAAACCAGAAAAACAGACGTAAAAATCAATATAAGCTTCTTCATTGCAAAACTTTAAATATTTGAAAAACAGAATTCCAAATATACAGTTTTGAATGGTAAGCAAAAATATTCAAATAAAGGATTAATCAATTATTATCCACATAATCCGATCAGACACAATTATGCTTAGAATATTGCATACCCGGAAATCACTGACAGCATGTTTAACCAACATGTTCAGACTTACCCGAAACTTCACATCAAAACCTTCGTTGATTGCTTTTTGCAAACACTTTGCATGATCCCGCTAATTAAAAAGGTGCAATAGCCTATTTATATATATCCTCCTCTGTCTGATAACCTTCTGACACTACAGTGAGCTTAAGGTTCTGTTTGTTAACAATAACTCCGTTAAACAGATAGGAAGGAACCAGCATTTCACCGTTGCTGATGGTTTGAAAAGTTCTTTCACAATCGAGTCCGCTGCCAAGCCTGAATGCAATTTCGGCTGCGGCAGCTGCCATTTTGGGTATGGGTTTGTAGATGGTGCAGGTTTGTGTGCCCTTAACAATTTCCTGAAGATTATGTAAATCGGCATCCATTCCGGCCACAAGCACTTTCCCGGCCATTCCGGCCTCATCCAGGGCCCTGATCGCCCCCATGGCAATCGCATCGTTACCGGCAATAATTGCATCAGGTTGAGCTGCAGGATTTTTGAGGAAATCTTTTGTAATATTATATCCCTCACCTTCTTCCCAGAATTCTGTAAATGAATTAAGCACCACCTTAATATCACCTTTCTCAATAAGCGGTGAAAGCACATTCATATGACCCAGGTACAGAAATTGGCTGTTGTGGTCGCTTCTGGCACCACCGATCAATACATAATTCCCGTTAGGTTTAATGGTCGTCAGGTACCGTGCCTGCAACTCCCCGATTTCAACATTATCAGTCGAAACATAATAGTCGAGTTTGCAATTCAGGATCAAACGGTCATAAGATACAACCGGTACATCTTTCTTTTGCGCTTCTTCCACAATTTTTGAAGCCCCAAACTGATCAACCGGGACTACAACCAGCACGTTAATACCTTCGGCAAGAAGCTTTTGCGCCTGTCTTAACTGTGTTTCGGCATCATTACCGGCCTCAACAACAGTAACGGTTCCACCGAGTTCCTGAACCTTTTCAACGAAGTAATCCCGGTCACTCTCCCAACGCTCCTTATCCAGGGCATGTAAAAGTAACCCAACTTTAACGTTTTGTTCTTTTTGGCAAGCGGTAATAAGGAGGGCAATGAGAAAGCAGGTGAAAAATCTAAATACATATTTCATAACATCAGCCGTTTAGATTATACTCTGACATTTACGAAATATTCATCAAAGATGTTTACATGTTATTGGATTAATTATTTGTTATTCAATACTTTTTTTTAGTCGTACCTGTCAAATTGCAGAATTTCTTCATATACCTGATGCACAGGCAACCCAACTACATTGAAATAAGAGCCGTTGATGCCAACAATACCGGCCAGGCCGATCCATTCCTGAATACCATATGCTCCTGCCTTGTCGAAGGGCTTGTACTCCATTATATAATAATCAATTTCGGATGATGAAAGAGATTTAAATTCAACATCGGTTACTGAAAAGAAAGTTTTGATTTTACGGTCGGTACGCAGACAAACTCCGGTAACCACCTGATGGGTCTGGCCGCTTAGCTTCCGGAGAATTTCACGGGCATGGGTTTCATCACCAGGTTTCCCCAACACTTCACCGTTCAGCCACACAATGGTATCGGCGGTAATCAACATTTCACCGCTTCCAGATTGCGGCATCAGGTGTTCTGCTTTACGCCGGGCTAAATAAACAGGGATTTCAGACATCTGCAGTCCTTCAGGATAATCTTCAGGCATATCGGGTACCCTGACTGTAAAAGGCAAACCTAACCCCTTAAGCAACTGCTGCCTGCGGGGGGACTGGGAGCCCAAAACATATACATAATCCGGAAACCAGTTCATTCAGAAGGCTTTTTGTTGCTGAATCCCATTTCCAAACCATTTGCCCTGTGCGCGCATTACCTGCTCAATCACATCCCTGACGCATCCTTCTCCGCCTTTTCTGTCGGATATATATCTCGAAATAAGTTTAATCTCTGGCACAGCGTCTGCCGGACAAGTGGCAATTCCAACCTTACGCATAATTTCATAATCAACCAGGTCGTCACCCATAAAAAGAATTTCAGAACCGGGAATCCCTGTTTTGGCTATAAAATCTTTGAGCGATGCAATTTTGTCCCTGACATTGTCGTAATAGTATTCGACTCCCAATTTCCGGTGTCTGAGTTTTACACTCTTCTGTCCTCCTCCGGTTACTACGCCAACAACAAATCCACTCTCCAGGGCAAGCCGTATAGCAAATCCGTCTTTGACATTGGCTGTGCGCATGGGATCACCGTTGGCATCCAGCGGTGAAATATCGGAAGACAATACGCCATCCACATCAAAGAGCATCGCCCGTATCTGTTTTAAATCATCCTTAAAAAACGACATACCTCTATTTTTGGTGCAATTTATAAATATGTTCCGAAACCAATGCATATATTTCCTGAATTGACGGGTCTCCCGAAAGCGCCTCAATGTGCTTGTCAAGAACATTGGTATCAAACCTTAATGCCGGACCAGTCTGCGCATTGAAAGGAGACAATGTAAGCGTTTTATCCAGGGTCTCCTGCATTAATGGCCTCAGGTAGTCAAAACGGAGCTGGTTATCCTCCATGAGATGTGCCGCAATGGCGTAAAAATGATTTACAAAATTACATGCGAATACGGCAGATATATGGAGTAACATCCGCTGGTGGCTGTCGGCGAAATAGACCTTTGGGGTTAATCGGCCTGCCAGTTCAGTGAGAAGTTGCAACACTCTGTCAGTAGAACTCTCAATAAACACAGGAATATCCAAAAAATTAACTTCCCGAGCTTTCGAAAAGGTCTGTAAGGGATAAAAAACACCTGCTTCGGGAGAGTATTTCGTCAAACAATCCAGAGACAGGCTACCAGAACAGTGCACCAGCACTTTATCCTTCAAATCAGCCTTCCGGAGAAACTCGTCAACCACCGAATCTTTGAGGGCAATAAAATAAAGATCAGCATCAGGAAAAATGTTCCCGGCACTGGTCGTCCAGGTGGAACCGATATGCCGGGCCAGTTCCGATGCCGAAGATTCAGTCCGGCTAAAGACCTGTACAATCTCATAACCGCACCCGGTAAAATGTTTCGACAAATGGACCGCGACATTTCCAGCCCCGATCATAACAACAGATAAGCTCATTACAACTGAATTTTGTCAAATGTAATGAGCTTATTCCAAAAAATAAAAAAACCGTGACTATCCTTTTGCAATGGTGTAGAAATTCTCTACCTCTTTCCAGTTGACCACATTCCAGAAATTATCTACATAATCACCCCGTAGGTTCTGATATTTCAGGTAATATGCATGCTCCCAAACATCTAACCCAAGGATTGGCGTACCCTTTTTTTCTGCCACATCCATCAGGGGATTGTCCTGGTTAGGGGTAGATGATACAAACAACTTTCCGGCACTGTCGACCGAAAGCCAGGCCCATCCACTTCCAAACTGGGTGCGTGCAGCAGCGCCAAATTGCTTTTTAAATTCGTCGAAGGAACCCAGATCCTGTTCAATAGCACGCTTTAATTCAGGAGAAATCTCAACCGGGGAGGGAGACATAACTTCCCAGAAAAGATTATGGTTATATAAACCGCCTCCGTTGTTCCTCACAGCTACAGGGTAACTGCTCATCTTCGAGAAAATTGCAGGAAGAGGGGTATTCAGCATTTCCGTTCCTTCTGCAGCCTTCATGAAGTTATCAAAATAAGCCTTATGGTGTCTTGAATAATGGATCTCCATGGTCATCGCATCGATGTAAGGTTCAAGGGCATCATAGGCGTATCCCAGTTCGGGGAAAACATGTCCCTGAAATACTTTTGTTTCAGAAGCGCATGAACTGATTGCCCCGATAAATGGGGTGGCAGCAGCTATTGTACCCATTGCGGTAATAAAGTTTCTTCTTTTCATATCTTTTTGTCTTTTTAATTTTCTTATCGAAACAATAAAAACAGTAAAAAGTTCGATATGAGAATTTTCTGATGTGAATTATTTGATAATTGATAATGAATGCGTTCCAATTTGGTTTTTCCTTATTTTTACCATCTTCAATCGGATTCACATTATGAATATTACAGAAAAGCTCAGTCTGTTTATCCGTGCTTACAGGTATCGCTACAAGCATGATCCGGGAGGCATATTGTTTATTAAGGCTTCCTTAGGTCCGGGTCATACCGTTCTTGACATAGGATCTCACAAAGCGGGATATCTCTATTTTATGGCCAGGCATGCCGCCCCGGGAGGTAAAGTTATTGCTTTTGAACCTCAGGAGGAGTTGTACCGTTACCTCCTCGGGATAAAAAATTTATTTAAGTGGGAACACGTTAACGTCGAAAACATTGCTATTTCAGATGAAAACGGCGTGGCCACTTTGTTTGTTCCGGAGAATAAACGGAAGAAAGATAGTTCCTGTCCGGGTGCAACCATTGCGAGATCTTCCGACCCTTCAGATTATGTTTCTGCAGCAACTGTAGTCACCGAAACAATAGATTCTTATTGCTCCAGGATGAAGATTTCTCCTGACTTCATCAAAATCGATGTTGAAGGGAATGAGCTAAATGTTTTGCGGGGGGGATTAGCAACATTGAAAAGATGCAATCCCAAAATACATATCGAAATAGAGGCCAGGCACGCAGGGAGGGATAAAGTCATGGAGACGTTCTTGTTTTTCAAGGAAAACGGATACACCGGGCATATTATTCAGGGCAATAAGTATATCCCGCTAAGTTCATTCAGTTTTGAGAAACACCAGAACCTGAGCAAGAAAGCCAGTTATTGCAATAACTTTACGTTTGAGAAGACGGCGCTGAAGGATGACTAAAGGCAATTGGGGGGATACTGAATATTTCAGGATTTCCTCAACGATTTACTCATGATTTCAGTTGAATTCCAATACAGGAAACTATAAAAGAAAGTGAAGAATGACAGTCCCATATGTGTTTCGAGATTAGCATCGCCCAAATTGGCAAAAGCATAGGAAATCAGAAACAGCACAAATATAAAATTACGGTAATGTCCATTTCTGAAAAAAGGAAACAGAATAGCAGTAAAAATCCAAAGAAAACCTGTCAGTCCAAATTTAACCATGTAGTTGAGATACTGGTTATGTGACGAGGCGCGTTTCTCTTTGTCCAGTTTTGTTTCCATCTTGTCGTAAACCTCGTTGTATTTCTGCACCCAGTTACCGGTTCCGATTCCAAACCATGGATTTTCCCTGATGAGGATCAGTGAAGCTTTTACAAATTCAATCCGCTGGGCAAGGGATTTGTTATTGGGATCACCGGAGCGGAAATAATTGTCAATTTCCCAGATGGTTTCATATATCCTCGGATAGATTGACAAAAAGCGGTTGGAGAATTTATAATTTGTAACACCCTCTTCTATAAGTTCAACATCGCGGGCCGATAATGAGGCAACTCCGGCGCTATCCCTTCGATAACCCAGACTGGCAAGATACCGGATTAGAGTAATGTTGAGCGGATACCCATTAAGCTGATCGTCGTAATCTATTGAACTTCGATTGTTCCATTCCCTTCGCATTTCATCATGGCAAATGTAAGCGTATACCAGGTGGCCGTTTTCACGCATCCCGTTTTCGAAGTCAAATTCGTAATTATTTCCTGAAGGAGTAAAAAACTCAACTTTTGCCGGATCAAGATCCTTAAAATCATAGAACTCACTGAGAACTTCCCTGAGGAAAAAGGAGGGTACAGAAATCAGAAGGATGAGACCTGCACCAAGAATCAGTTTCCATTTCTTATTACTGAGGGCTGAAATGTAATAGAGCAAGGTTAATCCAAGTGTACCAAAGAAGGAGATGATTCCCAACAGGGATTGAAGAAGGAACAGGAAATAAGTAAGCCATAAGAAGACCGCCGGATACAGGAATTCAATTCTTCGGTGTTCGGCAGTATCCTTTCTGAAGAAAAACCAAGCCAGGATAATCAATGACAACACTACTTGAAAAGAGAACCTGATATGAGAAATAAAACCAACTGAACGTACACCATCAAGCTGAAAATAGTTGTGAAGTAAAAGGCGGGAGGTTAAAATCAGGCTGGATAAAGTAACTGAAAGGATAAATGCTTTGAGAACAAGGTAAACTTTTCTATCGGGCAGTTTAGGAGAAAGAAAAACAGCAAGAGGTATAACAACCCAGAATATGACTTTTCTAAATTCGTATAAGGCAAATGAGAAATCGTTGGTAAAAAGGGAACCGATCATGTAAATCCCAAAAACAGAAAACAGGAAAAACAAGCCGGCAGAAGTTTTTGATTTAAAGGAAGGATGGAGCCATGAACGCAGAACCAAAGCCTGAAAGAGGAGCCATCCGGCAGAAATGCTTACAAGCCCTTCTGAGAATGGGAAAATGACAACGGCAATTACAAGAGAGATAAAAAAAGTATTCTCTCTCCATTTATCTAACCGTTTAGCTGGAAAATTCATAACATTTTAGTTCAGAAATTAAACGGATGAAATCTGAAATAATTATTTAATATAGAAAAGTAAAAAAAGAGTCGGCGACTGGCTCTGTGGCGGTTAAAGATAAAATTAAAATGAATCTCACTATTCAAGTCGACGCCATCGATTTTGATCCTAAAGAAGGGTCCCTATTACTTCCATTTCGTCAA
>CAYMXK010000069.1:0-15390 GCA_964393915.1 uncultured Prolixibacteraceae bacterium | reverse complement strand
CAAAAGGGGTACGCCGGCAATCGTCATATTTGTGAAACAGGAGCAATCCTTTGGGAAGGTTGCCGTAGTTGAGGCCTTTTCCGGTCAGGAGCCAGACCAGCAGGTTTCTGAAGGTTAATTCTTCATTGTTGTTTTCGATGCAACTTTTCAATTCATCATAAAAGGCAAAATCGGCAATGCGTTCATAAAACTCTCTCGCGTCTTTATTGGTTTCAAGCACATCCTTTTCGCTTTTGCCGGCATCAAGATCTTCAAGTGCGGAGAACAGGGATTTGAACATGCGGCTGGCGGCACCCGATGCGGGTACAAATTTGAGGATGGAAAGATCTGCCCTGGCGGCTTCATCAAATTCATTCACGTAATTGGACAGGTCTGAATCATTGATCACCAGAATTCCATTTCCTGCCTCAGCCGCTGCTACCACGGGTAAAAAGGGAAAGCCTTTCCTGTAATAGGCAATTTGCTGATTCACCTCTGCCTGATGACTGCCACGTGCTGCGATCATCACCTCGTCTTTCTCTGTAAACATTCCCTGCATTTTTTTATAAAATTAATGTTTTTAAACCTGACTATAGTCTTTAAACAATTGGAATGGCCGGAAAGTTATTAAGATTTTTTTCAACAGGAAATTTTTCCGGCACCATATCTCTTTTTTTTAACTTTGGCGGACTAAAATTCAGAAGGATATAAAATGCATAATTTTCCATGGGGGCATCAGCGCCGGTTCAATGATTTTCCCAGCCATTTCAGAAGGTTGTTCCATCAGCGGGTGCAAAAGATCTCGCTCGACACGGGTTTTACCTGTCCCAACCGTGATGGGACAAAAGGCCGTGGGGGCTGCACCTATTGCAACAACAAAACCTTTAATCCCTCTTATTGTGACCTGGAGATTTCAGTAATTGACCAGTTGGACAGGGGAATGAATTTCTTCTCCGGAAAATACCCGGAGATGATGTACCTTGCTTATTTTCAAACCTATACTAATACATATGCTCCTCTTGATAATCTGAGAAAGTTGTACGAAGAGGCTTTGCAGCACCCCAAAGTAGTCGGGCTTGTGGTGGCCACCCGCCCAGATTGTGTGAATGGCGAAATCCTCGACTACCTCGCCTCCCTTGCGAAGCACACCTACGTGATGGTGGAATACGGTGTCGAATCCCACCTCGACCGCACCCTGCAACTTATTAACCGGGGGCATACCTTCGTCGAGTCGGTAAAGGCACTGGAGGAAACCGCCCGACGGAATATTCATACCTGTGCCCACCTGATTTTGGGCTTACCTGGTGAATCGCGCGATGATATCATGGAGCAGGCAAATATTATTTCACAGTTGCCTGTTGAAAACTTAAAGCTGCACCAGTTGCAAATCCACAGGGGGACGGCAATGGCAGGACAGTATGAGGAACAGCCGGAAAAATTTCAACTGTTTTCTGTTGGTGAATATGTTGACCTGGTGGTTGATTATCTGGAGAGGTTAAATCCGGCGATTGTTGTGGAACGCTTTGTCAGTCAGTCACCTGACGGCTTATTGATTGCCCCCAGGTGGGGTTTGAAGAATTTCGAATTTGTGGCTAAAGTGGATAAACGTTTGAAGGAGAGAGAAACCTGGCAGGGGATATTATTTAACATATGATTCCAATCCTTCCTCAAAAAATTCAGAACTCCTGATCCCCAGAGATGTGATCAGGAGTTCTGGGAGTTCGAGTTCTGATTCCTATTAAATCTCGATCACTGTAAAGATTAGATTTACAGGTACATTTCCTGCAGGCTGAACCACAGACAGGTTTCTGAGCCCGAACCGGATGGGTACGTTTAGCCGGTCACCTTTGCCGGTAAAAAAATCTGCTGGTATCGTTGAAAGTGTAATCACAGTGGTTCCACCACTAATATTTCCGCCAGCCGGACCTCCGCTCTGATTTGTGCCATCGCCTGTCCTCACCAGGGTGACATCCATACCCTGAGGTGTCTCCACAAGGTTTACCCGAAGCAAAAAAATGTAATTGTTATTTTTAACGCTGTTATTCTGTACGCTTATGGTAGTATTTGCCTGAATTTCGGAAATGTTGGCTGAAAAATCAAGACCTGCCTCGGTAATGGACAGCACTGAGGTATCAAAGGTGGGGACGCCATTTAGGGTCACAATGGTCTGGGCCTGCACGAGTACCGGTAAAACCAGCATGCAATTCCAAATAAGTACTTTGATTATCTTTTTCATGATGATTTGTTTAATTGTCGGCTAATGTATAGGTCAGCTGTAAGGATCTGTTTTGTATGTACTGAAGCGATTCGTAATTGGTTACCTTGAAGGTAAAGGTCAATTGGTGTCCGCACCCCGGACCATCTCCGGTAAAACTACCCCCAATGCCTGAGATAAGTGCTTGTGGCGAATTACTTAAGGTCAGCAGACCTGCCGGGGTTCCGAAAGCTCCCCTGCCGCAGGTTGCGGAGCGTGGTGAAGCCTGCAGCTGCAGGATGACCCCGCCGGGAATATCACCCAGCACCTGCACTATAACACTCCGCGTAGGTCCGTTCACTAGTCTTGAATTGGTATAGTTTATCCAGAGCGAGTTGTTGGTAACTCCCGACTCTGGAAACCGGTTCCCGGCTTCCGAGGGCGGAACAACGCTGAATGAAATGTTGTTATTCCCCTGTGGTTCAATGTCAATCAGGGTAATTTGCGGAATGTTCACATTAAAAGAGAGGTAAGTGGTACCGTCCACCTGCCCGCTGGCTCCCCAAAACAGAAACATCAACAGGAGCAGCATGCCTGCACTGGCATAACTCCCGGTGTTTGATCGTATATTTGCTTTTATTGTTTTCATCATCCTGTATTATTATACCTGGTTTTACCGTTTTTGTTTCTGCTTTTCCAGTGCTTCAAGTATCGAAACCGGGTTGTTCCCCTCGAAGGCAACAACGAAGGCATCCGGGAAGTATTGCTTCACCAGTTCACTGTAAACTCTGGTTTCCCGCAGCGACCTGAAATTTCCCAAGATGTATTTATAGAAACCATCGATGTAAATCTCGTGCACTTTGTGCGGATTCTCCCCAAAACCGGGTTTCACTGCCGGTCTGATGGCATTAGCCATTATCTGCACCCCGAACCAGACTGCATCTTCTGCAATAGTCACAACCGGTTCGGTAAATGTTTCCACGGACGTCTTCTGGTTTTCCTGTGGTCTGGCATTTACCACTACGGGTGTACTGCTGAATATGATGTTTCTTGCCCTGGGCTGTATGACGACCTCTATTTGCTGTATATCACCCTCCCTGAGCTCCAGGTCAAACTTTTCCTGTTTAGGAACATACCTGGGATCGATATTGTTCCGGTGTACGGTCAGTGTCCAGCTACCCGGCCTGACAGCGGAGAATTCGAAGGTGCCGTTATCGTTGCTCAGAACCCGGGTAATTCCGGTTTCATTCCCCAGTTCCAGAACGATATTACCTACAGAAGGCATATTTTCATTGCGATTGCCTGTTCCGTTTCCCTGCGACGCCACACTGATCTTTCCCCGTACTCTGGAGGCCTTTACTACAGTGAGCGGAACAAAGGACTCTTCTGCATGGCGCACGGTCACCATCACGGGAAGTTTTACATCCAGGATGTCATTCATGTCAAGCTGTTTACGGTCGATCAGCAACGAGTACTCACCGGGTTTCAGATTGTTGAACAGGAATTCTCCGTCTTCGCGGGTTAGAGCATTCTGGCCTCCCAGAAAGACCACCGTCCCCTGGATCGGTTCGCCGTTATTACTCAACAGCCTTCCCCTTACGGATCCGAGCTCTTTATACTTTTTTAGCGGCACTCCGATTTTCAATGAGTAGGTTAACGAGGCTGAAAAGTCTGCTTTTGAGGTTTGTCTCTGAAACAGGGTGTAAAAACTATGTATGCCGAGCGTATGCCGCTGCAGGAAATTGTAGTCCAGGGCCAGCTGGAAAAGATTGCGGTTCCGGTAATACTCTTCAATCCCGTAGGTGTTCTGTATCTGAATGTTAGTTCTCAGGTTCCGGGTTATCTGACCAAATGCTGAACCACCAAATACCATGTCTTTTTGACCGGTTGAAATAAAGGAATTTATGTTGGTATAGTATGCAAAGGCCTGTATGTTAAAATTATGGGATGGTCTGTAGATCAGATTGGCATTGAAACGGAAACTGTTCTGGCTATTCCCGTTTCCGGTAAAGGGCATCAGGTTCCCGGTCTTGCCCAGTTCGGTGCCCAGTTGGTAATTGATTTTACTGAAATTCTGGCTGAACCAGATATTCATGGATTCATTGCGGTAGTCAAACTGTTTTTCGGGCATTCGGTCCTTGCGCTGATAATTCATATAAAATGCCCTGATATCGCTGGTGGGACTGATCCTGAAGTTGGCTGATGCCTGCCATACTTTGGAATAGGGAGCAGTAGCCAGCAGCGTGTCAGTTGCAGCTTCCGAAAAATCCTCACGGGCAGTCAGGTTCAAGGACAAGGCTTTGGATAGTCTTACATGGAGGTTCCCATAGTAGAACAGTGAATTGGAATAGTATCCCGGGTAGAATTCGCCGGCATTGATCAGGTTGCCTGAGAAATTGAAATGACGGAACCGTGAATTCACCTGGATGCGGTAGGCATCGTCAGTTTTCTCCCGGTGGCTCCCCCTAGAGTATTCCAGTTCCAGCTTCGTGTCCCTGAAAGGGACTAAACCGGCAGTTATGCTGGACAAAACCGCATCCTCCCCTGAGGGATCCATGGATTTTGAAAGGTAGTTCACTCCCAGGTAATTTTCCTTACCGAGCTTAAGGCTGCCATAACCGGCTATTTCGCGGGATATGTTCCTGTAATAACGGGGTTCCATATAAAACCCGCCCACGCGTGATCCTTTACGGGTTATAAATGTCTGTTCCACGCCCGTGCCGTAACGGGTATATTCGGTCAGCGGTGTCAGACTGTAGCTTTTATCTCCGATGAAGGTCTCTGAGTGCTGGTTTTTGTATGAGATGTAGTATTCATCGTACAGGCCGAGGAATGAGAGATCTCTGTTATTAGGACCCCTGGCCATAAATTCCAGTTTGTGATTCCGTGATTCGTCCAGGAATCCATCACCCATGGCCTCCAGCTGATAACCGTTTCTGAATTCGCCATCCTGCCCGCGCGAAAGGTAACGGGCCGACAGCGTCACCGGGTATCGTAAATAGATGTCTTCTTTCATTTCAACCTTCGGATATACCTTAATCTCGCGGAAATCAGTGACCTGTATATCGTCGTTAAGGTATGCCTGAAGACTGAAGGATTGACTTTGCGTTTTCCTGGCCATTTTATCGGTTTGTGCGGTTACCTGTATGACCCTGGTTTCGCCGGGGTCCAGTTCGGTGACAGGACTTACATCCACATTGCACCGGTAGGTGCGAAGGATAAATTTCCTGCGTATGTTGCCGTGATTTTTCAGCAGGTAGGTTGCCTGAATCTGTTCACCCGCCATGACGTAAGGTTGTATTTCTGCCAGGTCCAAAGTCATCCTGTCGTAGGTACCCACATGAATGGTGAGCGTAATCCGGCTGAGAATGCTGTCGTTCTCCCTGTTTCGCAGATGAAGGGATACCGGTACAGAACCTGCCGGAAAATCTCTCGCAATGCTAAGGGTTACCATTTCTATCCTGCGCTTCGCCGGGTGCACATCAATGCTTTTTATGGGAATAGCCAGCCGGAATCCGTCCGGCAGCAAAAGTTCGGGCATCAGGGAGTAGCTCCTGTCTGTGGGATTATCAATGTAATAGACCAGATTAACCACCTTGCCTGGAATCAGGGAAATTTCCTCTTTCTGCCATTCTGCTGCAAGTCTTTCTTCAGCGGCATGCAAGGACAAAACAGCGGATAATAACGTAAAGAATGTTATCAGGGTGGATCTGGACATTTTAAAGCTGGATACTCACATTGGTCCCGAAAATATAATCATCATGGCAGTCGGCCAGCAGTACCCCGGTATAGTTTCCCGGGGGGATATCCCGCAATGGTATGGTAAACCGGGTGGAGGTATCGGGATAGATCCGTCTGGGGTCTGCCCGGAAAATTCCAACGGAACGGCCGTTTTCATCAAACAGTTCCAGCGACAGTTCGGGCCTGAGGCCTCTCTCTCCGGAATTGCCGATACTTACATCGAATTGGGCAATACCTTCGGATTGGGAAAGATCAAATGCCAGGAACTCCAGGTTGCGGCTTCCGGTATCTCCAATGTGGCTGATAATCTGAATGGCATAGCGCAGGACGGTATTGATACTGATCCCCTGGGTGGATGTTTCTGTATCGGGCGGTTTAAGGCCTTCGACCATAATCACACTCCAGTATGTTCCGGTGAGTTCATCCAGTTCTGGGACAACCAGCTCGAATTCTACGGTGACCTCCTCTTTGGGCTGCAAAGTGACAAATAGCTGATTTAGTGTAATCCAGGAGGCGTTTGAACGGGACAGGGTCCCCGGCTGATCATAGTGGCTGTCTCCGGCTTGGGTGAACCGGTAGTCGGTCTGGTACAGGCGGACTGACCTGACCTGTTCGGAAGAGTTAGCCAACCGGATGGAACCGGTGGCTTTGGAGCCTCCGGTCACAGTAAATTCATGTGTAAGTCCGTTCAGTACCATAACGTCGGCGAATAATTCCGTTATTCCGGAGAACACAAGCACCAGAAGGGCAAGACAGTATTTTTTACAGTTGCGCATATAAAAGAAATTTTTAAAATGATCAGATGATGTCTTACACTGGATCGGATTACGTCAGAAAACCTGCAGAACAGCATAGTGAGAATGATTCCCGGTGCTGTACCCTATTATTCGGTTATGGTGTAAACGATTTCCACACTGGAGTTACCAACATATAACCCCGACAGCTCTTCTTCGTTTTTCCATTGCAGGGTGTAAGTAAGCTCATGTCCGTTGTTTACGCCCTTGCCGGTAAAACTGCTGCCGATGTTGCTTATGATTTCGACAGGCTGGGAGGAGAGGACCTTTGAGCCGGTGGGCATGCCTGTTTTGCCTTTCCCCGATCCTGTATATGGTGCGGCTTCCAGCACGATCCGAAGGGCGTCGGGCAGGGAGCCCGCCATAGCGGCCATTACTTTGTGGTTTCTGTTATCTGCTGATACGATGGAAGTGTAATTCAGCCAAATGCCGGAGATCCTGTTTTGAGTGATTTCAATCCTGTGTCCTGCTTCCTGGCCTTGTCCGATCTGAAATTGCTCATTGCCGGCTCCGGCGATTCCGATCAGGGCTATTTTGGGTACGTCTATGACGACCTGGTGGGATGCCTGAGCGGAAGCCGAACCAATAAAAGCAATTATTAACAAAGCAGTAATGAATTGCACTGAAAATATATGGGGCAATCGGGTTTTCAAATCTGTAAATCATCTGTACGTCGCAATAAAGTTAGCAAAAGATTTATAATAAAAAATCCCCATTACTGGTTTTATCAATTTGTGTCAGATTTGTCCACAAAATCAGCAGGTCAAAGAACGCAAGATTTAAAAATAAAAGCAGGTTATCGCTTAACCTGCTTTTATTTGTATAATTAAAGTATATTACTCTTCACTCATGGTATATTCAACTGTGATTGTTTTGTCCTGAAGACTTGTCAAAGTTGAAAAGTCATCTTCGTTGAGCGTAAGGGAGTAGGTAAGCTGAAATCCAAAGTTTTGTCCGTCTCCGGTATATCCTGAGCCAATGTTGGTGATTATCGACTGGTCGACTTCTGTAAGGTTGATTTTTGATGAAACAGTTCCCCTATTCCCTTTACCAGTTGTAGAAGAAGCTGCCTGGACGGACAAGGTTAATGCCTCAACAAGATTTTCACTAATTTTTACCTGTACTTTATTTTTTTTGGAGGGAGCAACCACGGAGGTAAGATTTAGCCAAAGGTCATTGTTTGAGTTTACTGCTTCAAAAGATGCCCCAGCCTCATTAATCGTGTTAAAAGTAAATGGGATTGTCTGGTTTGTACCTTCAATATCAATCAGTGCGACTGCCGGAACGTTAATATTGACGGCATGGGATGCTTCGGGTCCGTCCGCAGTTGCGATTCCTGTTGCGAAAACTAAAGCTGCGATAGATAAAATTACTCTTTTCATTTTGGTTGTTTTTTTTAAGTTTTTTTTATTTGTCATTTTTATAATTTCATTTGTTTAATCTCTTGCCAATCTTGTGCCACAAAACTTAAAGTGTTGATTATCAGTATTTGGTCTTTTTGGTCCTTGTTCAATTTGTAACATATTGAGACAATTATTCGCAATTATGACCAGTTATAAGGCGAACACGGTATGCCGTTCGATGACAGCCTTAAGTGTATCGGGATCTAACGGCTTTCCGATAAATTCATTCATTCCACATGATTTTGCTTTTTCAATATCATCGGGTGATGTTAATGAGGATATGGCTATAACGGGAGTATCCAACTTCATTTCCTGGCGGATATGGCAGGTTGTCTCGAAACCATTGAGTACAGGCATTTCTATGTCCATGAAAATCAGGTCATAGAGTTTACTGTTCAGGTGCTGGATGGCCATACTTCCGTTTTCGGTTACTTCGGCATATATGTTCCATTGTTTCAGCATCGCAATAATGATAAGCTGATAAAACGGATCATCTTCGACAATCAGTAACTTCAAATTCCGTTGGGGCTGAAAATAGTCTTCTATCATAATTTCAATTACTCTGTGAGATGAGAAGCCAATGCCGTGCCACAAACAGGGAGTTTCTGAAATACAGCGGTATAGGGAATACCCCAGGAAGTTGGTGTGTATAAATATGAGACAATGCCATAACAAAATAATACGGATGTTTTTGACTTGGGGAGTGACTTCTTTTCCCTTTTTGTCTTTTATGCCGAATGAATACCGGAGATTGATGCCTAACCGCCGGGTGTCACTGATTCTGCTATCCTCAGAATATACAGGCCTTTTATAAGTGTAAAGTGGTTAGACATAGTCTTAAGTACATCACGCGCATTCAGCGAGAAAAGCAGAGAATTTTCGCTTAGAGGGGTGCCTGTTGCATAATTTTCGTACTTTCGGGCAGTTTTTCTTTCACCCCGGAAGAAAAACTATGGACGCGATGAGATTTACTTAGGATAGCTTTTAAATACGTAATCCAATTAGCATGAATAGTTTTAAGATATTTGTGGTAGAGGATGATATCTGGTATGCAGATGTGCTGAAGTATCACCTTTCCCTCAACCCTGATTTTGAGGTGGAGACATTTACCAATGGCAGGGATTGTTTGAGCAACCTGTTTAAAAGACCAGCTTTGATCACGGTTGATTATTCTCTGCCTGACATGACAGGGAAATATCTTTTGGGAAAAATTCTCCAACATACGCCTGGGATTGCGGTTGTTATTATTTCCGGACAGGAAGATATCACTACAGCAGTAGAGTTATTAAAGGAGGGGGCGTTTGATTATATTGTGAAAAATGAAGATACCCGGAACAGGTTATGGAATTCTATCCGCCTCTTCAGAGAAAACCAGTCGCTAAGACTGGAAAATGAAATACTCAGAGAGGAGGTTGGTAAAAAGTACGATTTCTCGAAAGTTATTGTAGGTACCAGCACAGGATTGCGTCAGACCTTCAGTTTGATGGAGAAGGCTGCTGCTTCGCAAATCACTGTTTCAATTACCGGTGAGACTGGCACCGGGAAGGAATTGGTTGCGAAAGCTATTCATTACCATTCCGACAGGAAGAAATATCCTTTTGTAGCCGTTAATATAGGAGCCATTCCCAAAGATCTGGTGGAAAGTGAACTCTTCGGATACGAGAAAGGAGCCTTTACCGGAGCTGTAAACCGAAAGGCAGGTGTATTTGAAGATGCTCAGAAGGGAACAATTTTTCTTGATGAAATTGCAGAAATGGATTTAAATATGCAGACAAAATTTTTGCGGGTTTTGCAGGAGAGGGAGGTAAAACGCTTGGGTGGAAACCAGTTGATCAAAATTGATGTAAGGGTGGTAACAGCCACACACAAGAACCTGGCTGAGGAAGTGAAAAATGGAAATTTCAGGGCTGACCTGTTTTACCGGTTGATGGGCCTGCCTATACATTTAACGCCCCTTAGGGAAAGAGGAAACGATATCATCATTCTGGCACGGCATTTTGCTGATGAGTTCAGCAAGGAAAACAAAAAGAAAAAAATAGATTTTACGGAGGAGGCCATAACAAAGCTGAAAAAATATTCCTTTCCCGGAAATGTCAGAGAGCTGAGGGCCATAATTGAGCTGGCAATGATTCTTTGTGAAGATAACAAAATCGATGCGCAGCATATTAGTTTTAATCCTGTTGGATCTATTGATGAACCTAACTCCGAAGAAATGACCCTTGAAGAGCAGATACTAAAGATTGTCAGAAAAAATCTGCAAAAAAACAACGGTAATCCCACCCTTGTTTCCAGAAAACTCGGCATAAGCAGGGCAACTGTTTACCGGTATATGAAAGTTCTTGACTTATGATAAATAATGTTTTTGGCCTTTCTGGCAGTGGTGTTTAATTTTATTTGTCAGCTTTGTGTTCTTCTGAAGATATCGGTACCGGGATATCATCGGATGCTGGTGACTTGTCAATTCCAATGATCCTCACGATTTTGGAGAAAAGTATTTCAGGCTCATAAGGCTTTGTAACATAATCATTCATGCCTGCCTCAATGGCATATTTCAGGTGTTTTTCACTAGCAGTTGCAGAAACTGATATTATGGGTATCTTTGATTTTAAATCATTACGAATGACTTTCGCTGTTTCGTAACCGTCAATTTCCGGCATTTCAGTGTCCATCAGGATAAGATCAAAACGTTTTTGTTGCAACCAGTCAATTACATTGGTTCCGTTTGAGGCAATTTCAAACTCAATATTCCATTGTTTGAGTAAAGTTTGAATATATAGCTGATTAAATGGATCATCTTCGGCTACCAATAAACATTTGCCTTTTAACCGGTTGTAGTCAATTACCGTATGAAAAACAGTTTCGGCTTTGGTCTCCATCGGTGTTTTTCCGCGACTGAGGGTGAAAGTGAAGCGGCTACCCGCGCCAGGAGTGCTTTCAGCATAAATTTCCCCGTTTTGCATTTCAATAAATTCCTTGCATAACATTAATCCTAAACCGGATCCTTTCTCTCTTTCAGTTCCGTACGTAGAGTAAAATGATTTGGATTTAAACAGCTTATTCAGAATGTCAGGGGTCATTCCGACTCCGGTGTCTGTAACTTCAATGGCAATTTTCTCCTCTTTTTCATATACCCGAATAGTTATATTTCCATTTTTTCCGGTAAATTTTATGGCATTTGATAATAGATTCCTTATAATCAGATTAACAGAATCCTTATCAGCAAAAACAGAATAGTTTTTAGCGCTTTCTACCGTGATATGTATCAATTTGTGTTTTATGTTTTCTGAGACTAAGGCTATACTATCCTCAATTATATCATTGATTATGTAATCAGCAGGATTTATCTGTATGGTATTTGTCTGTACGAATGACCAATTTAGAAGGTTCTCGACCAGATTTATAGTTCTCTGGTAGGCAAATTTCAGTCCCTCAAAAAATTCCTTGTTAAAATTACCAGCTCTCTGTTTTTCATCGACAAAGATTTCGAAGGCAGGTAAAAAGTTGCTTAAAGGTCCCCGGAGGTCATGAGCGATAATGGAAAATAGTTTGTTTTTGGTTTCTATTGATTTTTTCAGGCGATGCTCTGTTTTTTTTTGTTTTGTAATATCCGTATGTATGCCGGTAGACCTCAGGGGCTTTTTGTTAATATCCCTGTCGACAACCATTCCACGGTCCAGGATCCATCTCCAGCTACCGTCTTTTTTCTTCATCCTGTATGTGGTTTCATAAAAGTCTGTTTCCCCTTTCAGATGACTGTTCAGTTCTTTCAACGCCAGGGGGGCATCATGAGGATGAATCAATTTTTCCCAGCTAGATACTTCTGGCTCAATATCATTTGACTCGAATCCCCGCATTTGGTACCAGGTGTCGCTGAAGTAAACATGCCCCGTTACATGGTTCCAGTCCCAAAGACCCTGTTGGGCAGCTCTAATGGCCAGCTTCAGCCTTAATTCACTTTTCTTCAGTTTTTTCAAGTATACCTTACGCTCAAATGCACTTGAGATGATACTCGAAATTGTCCTTAACAAATCAATTTCGTCATTCCGCCAATGTTTGTTTCTCTCACATTCATCAAATCCAATAAAACCAAAAAATTCTTTATCCACGATTAGTGCGTAAACAAGGATGGATTTAATATCCTGGGGCTCGAGCAGGTCAACCAGGTCCCGGGGCAATTTCTTTATATTTTCTGAAAAAACAAATCCTTCGGTTTGCAATATTTTATTCCATGATGGAATAATTTTGTAGGGAACATTCTGCAAAATTTCTTTTTGGGACAGAATGCCAGTTTTACACCATTCGAAAGTATTACTTGTGGCCACGCCTTTTTGGATATCTTCGAAAATATATACCCTGCTTACATCAATATGTTCGCCGACGAGCCTCAATACATCATCAAGGATATTTTCAATATCAATTACACTGTTTAACTTCTGGGTGATGTCGGCCAGCAGTTTTTGCTGCCTGTAGAGGTACTGAGTCTTTTGCTCGGCATCTTTCAGCCGTGAAATGTCGGCTGATGTGTGGAAATACTTATCTGCTGAAACATTGATCCTAAATATTGATAAAGCATAGGTAATCAGCTTTCCTGTTTTGGATTTTGTTTTAGTTTTTGGTTTTTGTTCAAATGCGTCGCCCCTGCCATTTCTTGCAAGCATGTGGTTGATTTTTAGTCTTTGATAATCGGCCTCAAATATATCCTATTCTTTGGTTACTTTACCAACTATTATATTTTATTAAATATCAAAGTTTTAGTTTAGAACATTGCATTGTAAGTCACCAACTCAAATTCATGTGTTCTTAATAGCCAGGATTCTTATCCGGTACTTTTTCCCGGCCATATGCATTTGGCTGAGAAATAGTACCGGATAATTATGCTCCTGGCCCTTAGTCCTAAATCAGCTTACAGAAACCTCCTGAAATAGAATAAGAAAGTAGTCAGGATTGAAGAATCTTTACATGGCGTTCGCGAAGATCTTTTAACCCTTCAGGCGAATTGCCGCCAGGCTGTTCAAGCGTGGTCCAGCCATTGTAGCCGGTTTCATCGAGGGCTTTGATAACTGCCGGCCAGTTGACGTCCCCTTCCATCAGTTTGACATTAAACCCGGCTCTTTTTCCTTGCGAATCGGCCAGTTTCAGGCTGTATTCCTTAAAGTGTACCTTGGTGATTCTTTTTCCCAGGATCCTTATCCATTGTTCAGGCCAGCCAAGAAAAAGGATGTTGCCGCAATCGAAATAAAAAGTCACGTATCTGCTTTTGAACTGGTCAACATATTGGGCCGCTTCCATGGGGCTCAGCAGGAAATTATTCCAAACGTTTTCGATTGCGATTTCCACTTTAAGTTTTTCAGCCAGGGGAATGACTTTTTTAATCTCTGCCACTGACCTGTGCCAGCAGTCGTCATAGCTAACCTCCTGGCTCACCCTCCCCGGAACCAGTAGGATGGTTTCCGCACCATATGCTGCAGCATCCTCAATGGTGGTTTTAAGGGCTTCGAGGCCTTCGGCCCTGACTGCCGGATCGGGATGTGACAGCGGAAACTTTCCGTGCAGGGATCCGCACACACTGGGAATTGCAAGCCCCGTGGCCTCGCGGGCTTTCAAAACCTCGTTCCGGTCGAGGTGACTGTATACCTCAACACCATCAAAGCCTGCCTCTTTGGCTGCCTTGAATTTTTCCGCAATGGTATTTCCCACTCCGATATTTCCCCACATTATCCCTTTCTTGCTGTTTCGCTGGGCCATCTGTGTATTGGCTGAAAATCCTGTATGCGGAGCCAGAAGCATGCCAGCGCCGGCAACCAGGGTGTTTATTGTGAAAGTCCGCCTGTTCATATTGATTATTTATTAATGATTATTGATGATTTATCGATATTGGCGAGGGTGAGAGATTGGTTATTTATTATTGATTATTTATTAATGATTATTGATGATATTGGCTAGGGTGCGGCTGATTGATTATTTATTAATGATTAATGATTATTGATGATATTGGCGAGGGTGCGGCTGATTTATTATTTATTAGTGATTATTTATTAATGATGATTTTGGCGAGGATGCGAGAGAACAGGGATGGATGACGCCCTGCAAATATTCCGCTCCTACGGAGCTTTTTTTCCGTCTCCGGTCTCCCGTCTCCTGTCTCCGATTTCCGGTTTCCCACTACTGGGCGAACACAAGATTCGCCCCTACACCGGTCTCCCGTCTCCCGTCTCCGGTCTCCTGTATCCGTTCTCCCGTCTCCGTTCTCCGTTTTCCGCTTAGCTCTTCGCAGGCGAGGGATCAGCTCCAATCACTGGTGGTACTTCAGGAATTCCGGGAACCGGGCCGAATATATAGGTTTTTGGGCCCAGGTAAAGATCGGAGTTTAATACTTCCTCCCATGTAACATCTTTTCCTGTGTATGCCGACATGCGGCCCATAATAGCCACAAGGGTAGAATTCACATGTGCTTCAGCATCGTTAATAACGTTTCCTTTGCGGATGGCTGTGACAAAATTTACATGCTCCTGCACAAACGGGTTGTTAATTTTCCAGGTTATATCTGCATTGGGATCGTCCTCTTTCTGATAGGGATATTCCCAGATCGTATTGCCTTTAAGATCGGTAATCATGCCTTTGGCGTTGGCAAATCCTTTGGTTCCTGTAATCAGCTGTTTGGTCAGGTTGCTGCAACCACTTATCTGCCGGGCAGCGCAATGGGTATGCATCCCATTTTCATACACATATTCGATGCTGAAAAAGTCGTACTGGTCGCCTGTAATTCTGCGCTGTCTTCCTCCCCAGCCCATTGCTTTTACAGGCATTTGGCCCACAAACCAGTTCATTACATCAATTTCGTGAATAAACTGCTCAACGATATGGTCGCCCGACAGCCAGTTGAAGTTGGCCCAGTTGCGGAGCATGTATTCCATTTCAGTCCACTGCGGATTGTGGCTGCGGTACCATAATGAACCTCCGTTCCGGATGATATTGGCTCCGGTAATATCGCCTATGGCGCCATTTACCACCTGACGCTGTGTTTCCATAAAATCTTTCTGGACCCGGCGTATGGTGCCGCTTACGATACACAACCCCATTTGTTCGGCCCTTTTGGCTGATACCATTACCGACCGTGCACCCGTGGGGTCTACCGCACAGGGTTTTTCAATAAAGACATGCTTCCTGGCGGTGACCGCAGCCTCAAGATGGGCCGGTCGAAAATGTGGCGGAGTACACAGCAGCACCACGTCGACCCCTGAATCGATTACCTTCTCGAAATTATCGAATCCGATAAAGC
>CAYMXK010000068.1:0-15649 GCA_964393915.1 uncultured Prolixibacteraceae bacterium | reverse complement strand
GGTTCAGGATATATTTTCCTGATGTATCCGAGGCCCACACGATCCGTGTTGGGGTAATAAATTTGCGGACGATATTGGTTGAACGTGAAGGGTTTGACCCGATGCCGCTGATGACAGCAGGTTGCGCAGAACCTGAAACGATATTCAGCACCATCGCAAGTATTACGATTCCAACAGTTTTAAATAAATTATTCATTGATATGATTTTAAATGGTTCATTGTTTATTTTTCGAATTTAAACCAGTCAACATTGAACGATTCCTTCTCTTCTCCGGAAAAGGCAAGGTGAAGCGCACGAACGCCCTTCATTTCTTTGATTTTGCAAGTCAGGGTAGTCCAAGTTTTGCCGTCGCCTCCACCGGGAACATCGAGTGTTCCATATGGCGCTCCCCATGAATTATCCAGTTTGAACTGAATTTTTCCGGGTTTTGCTCCCGGAGCAACCCGTACGCTGACAGAAGTTGCACCATCACCAAAATCGAGGTACTTGTATGTTGCGCGGTCTTTATCTTCAATCTGCCCCAATTGGTCGTTATTCGACGGATTCAATGGATTGGCCTGGTCCCAGCTAAACGATTCGATGCGTACCCGGCCAAAAAGCAAACAGGCGCGTTCAGCTTCTGTTTGCGAAAAAGCATCGAGCGGCTTTCCTGCCCCTTGTGAGGTCATTTCCACCTCGTCAATGCTTCCGTCGTCATTGAAAAAGATCGGTTCAATGCAGGCTTTTCGTGCATTCACAACACCGTTGGTGGTCCGATGATAAAACACATACCACTGCCCCTTAAATTCGACAATCGATCCGTGATTGTTCCAGCTTTGCGGGTCGCAACCATCGTTATCGACAATAACTCCACCGTATTTAAACGGGCCTAGCGGCGATTTCGAAGTGGCATAACCGATGCAGGTTGGCATTCCTTTCCGGCTCAGATCGGCATACACAAAATAGTAGATCCCGTTCCGTTTGACCATGAAGCCGCCTTCGTGGAAAAAATGCTCTTTCTCGGTGACAATGCCGTCAATAATCGACAAAGTATCAATTTCTATCATGTTAGGTTTTAGCCTGGCAATCTTCGCCTGAAACTGTCCCCAGATATGATAGGCCTGTCCATCATCATCGACAAATACAGCAGGGTCAATCTGGTTTAAATTTTTCAGATACAATTCTGTTGCATTTGAAAACGGACCTTTTGGCGACACACTTTTAGCAACCCCTTCTATCCCGCCAGGCTGGGAATAATACATGTAATAGATGCCATTTTTATACATTACATCAGGAGCATATAGCAGCAAATCATTGAATGGAACCTGATCTAACGGGCCTTTTGAGGCAAATGCATTGGGAGTATATTCCCAGTTAATCAGGTCGGAAGTCGACAAAACCCAATGATCGTAGGAGCAATAATAATCGAGGCTTTCGTCACGCGAACCATACACATACAATTTACCGTCTTTCCACACCCTGGCAGTTGGATCGGCAATATTCAGCCCGGGAGGGCATATCGGATTCTGGGCTGTGGCAAATTTGCCAATAAGAAGGAACAAGAGATAGAGAGGAAACTGTTTCATGGTTGTCATTTTATTTTATTGTGCCAATATGACTTTCGACTGGAACCAATCGGCCCGCTCGCCTTTGTCCCGTGCAAGAATTCCAGCACAGTGCCGGTCATCGGTACTCAGGAGTGCGACCTCAACCTGCTCCAGGAGCTTTCGGTTGTCGTAGTCGTCGAAAAGCCTTCCGATGAGCTGGTTGCCTTCAACCTGAAGATCGAGGATGTACCAGGTATTGATGACGAAGCCGGTGGCTGTCCCATGTGTGCGGGTTTGAGCCAGGGGCAAGTCATTGTTACAGAGGCGCAATCCGGGAATACCAGGCCGGAGACGGAGGTTCAGACCGCAGGCATAGGTGCTGGTATCCGCGCGAACACAAAGGCCTATGTAACCTTCAGGTTGTGTTACCATGACGCGGGCCCGCACCCGAATGTCTTTGCTGCCAAAATCCTTTACCTGCACATTGAAGGGAAAAGCAGTGGATTTTCCGTTGAATTGCACGTACCGGGAGCTTTCATTGAATTTATTGCCGGCTTCGATCAAGGTGTTGCTGTCCCCTGCGCCATTTTTGATCCAGCCACGTCTGGTTTGCAGTGTTTCTGAAGCTTCGCCCATGGGTACAACGAACTCGTCGCGGAAGACGCCGTCGCCGGCATCGCCCCCGCGCAGCAGGAGGATATCGTCTATATAGTCAGCAAGCTTCCCGGATGCGACTTCATCCCGGTTGCGCCGCAAAAGGGTATGCCGCCCGTCAGGTGAGGAGATGAAGCGATGCCTGCCATAATCGGAGGAGCCCGGGTCGCTGTTTATCTCCAGCGTGCCAGGCACTTTAATGAAATCTACGCCATTGAGGTTCGTAAATCCGCGTACCGCGGTAATTACACTCATCTGGTCAAGGGCATTTCCATGCCCACGGTCCCACCAGAGCCGATAGAGAAGATGGATGCGGTTGGCCGGGTGCAGGTCAGATAACTTCGCGCGGACGCCGGGCCGGCAAAACGGAACATTGAGCCCAAGGTAGGTGTCGGCAATATACATTGGAATCCCGGTTGGCCAGTTCTTTGCTACGTAACTCGCGGCGAAGGGATCTGTGTTAGAAACGTTCGAGTCCATTTGCCACTTGGTCACGGGGTCATCCGGGTGTATCATGCAGCCCATAATATGGACTTCCGACACCCGGTCGCGCACCACATCCGGATGTTGCTCAAGAAGCACGCGCAGGTTGGTCTGACCCCCGGCGATGATGATCCTGGCTCTGGCGCCGGGCGGCAGCGCGTTGAGGGCATTGACGTAAACCCCGGTGGCATCGGGATAGTCTCGCCTGTCATAACGCGTGTGGCCGTAATTGAATGTATCGGCAGCCATGTTCTGACAAAACAACGACTCATCATAGAGCTGCGTGGTGTCAGGGTCGTAGGGCCACAGATCGTCGCGGTAGGAGCCCAGGGGAATGACCCCGCGACCAAAGTAGTGCAGGGCTGCTGCCATCGCTGCTGTGGAGTCTTCGTGCAATTCGGAGGTTCCGCATGCGATGATCCTGCATTCGCCGGCAGCCTCGAGTTCAAGAAGCATGCACAACGCCGCCGGACCATCGGAGTCGCTGTCAAAGTCATCCTCGAAGATGATGTAGGGCACTTCACCCACCGATCGGGGCGACGATGCCGGCAGAATGGCAGATCTGGCACCCAGGAGAAGGACTGCGGGCGACAACGCTACCAGGCCAGTGATGAATTCACGACGATACATACCTGTTTTTCTATGTGAATTGACAATTTCTGTTCCTTTCACTTATTCATCTTTCTATTGATTTCAATTCTCCAACTACTCATTCTTAATTGGTTTGCCTTCCCAATGCCAAACTCCATCTTTTTGCTCCAGTTGTCTATTACAGAATGGTTACTGGTCCAATTAATCCGGATGATTGCAATGGTGTATCTTTCTTCCATGGATTGATAATTGTCCAGGTAGTTCGTTCATTCTCCGGCAAATTCAGGTCACCAATTAGTCGGTTCATCCAGTTATTAGCCACTTCAACCTCGAGGGTATTTGTGCCTTCTTTTACTGCTGAAGTAATATCCAGACAATATGGGGGTGTCCAAACTCCACCCATGTATTGATCGTTTATTTTCACTTTAGCCATTACCATCACATTCCCCAGATCAATAGTGATTGGCTGATCGGGTTTTTGAGCCATTGTAAACGTGGTTTTATAATGAGCGGTTCCCGAAAAATATCTCAAAGCATTATCTGCTGAGATCTTCCAATCCTGCAAGGAATTCATCTGCATGGGTTGTGGCGCATTCAAACCATCAAAAGCAAGCTCCCATGGTCCATTTATTTCTAACAAAATAGTTTTCTCCGGAAAACTGGGGACTGAATTCAACTTCGGTTTACCCGGACTTCTGAAAATTATGAATGCACTCTCCAGAGGCTGCATGGTTAATGGGACTGTTGTTGCTGAATTATCAGAACTAAATTCCGTTAATATGCGTGTTTCGCCAGTTACAGGCATCCAATACTCCGGAATTAATCCTGAAACACGGAATGAGGGGTTGAATTTCAATACTTCTTCACTTTGGTTTGAAACAAAATAGACTTCCCCTTCAGGCAAAGTCCGATGGATAAACAACACCTTGGCATTCGGCTCATTATCTATACTTAAATCGGGAGCCACACCCATATCATCCAAAACTTTTTGAATGTCTTGTCCTGAAGCATAAACTTTTCCTTTCCCTACCTGGTTATATGTCAGAGAACCATCGCCCCACAGACTTGCAGCAAGCTCCTTAACTTCCTGATCGGCTTCCGGATAATCAAACATACTGGGAGACCTTTGTGGGGCAGGCCCCAGAACAACCAGGCCATTCGTTACCATTTCCTTTATTTTACGCAACAATTGTGGACGCATGGTTTCCAATGGAGGCAATACCAATAGTTTATAATTCATTCCATCGGGCAACATTAACCTACCATCTTTAATTGAAGCGCGAGTAAGTAACACCTCGGCATTGATGTAATCGAATGAATATCCCATTGGTAATGGAGGATTTGTTTCTCCTGTCATTTTTGGAACATCTTCGCCAATAAAATAGGCAACATCGGCCACATATAAACCTTGTTGCAACATAAAGTTACATCGTTTTATATACGCTCCAAAAACATCCATGTGGCTAAACCATGTATTTTTCCGGTTAAATTCGTTTCCAAACGGGGCATTGATTCCCGGCAGTTTCGTTTCCTCCGGCTGCTGAATAAATAGATGAAGAAGCGTTGCATTGATTCCTTCAGTAAAAAAGCGATCCAGACGCTGTTTCATGAGGTAGGGATAGCGCTGAAACGCCTTGCCGCCAGCGGTGAGCGATTCGGCCCATACCTTGCGTTTGCCATAGATATGAGCGCAGGACGAAGCTGCACGGTTTTCGATATCGCCCAAAGAACCTTCGCTCCAGAATTCGCCTGCAATTTCGTCCGATTGTCCGCCATATTGAAGAAATTCGCCGGGGAAACCCCAGTGTCCATAGTTCTCGAGCCAGGTGGTCAAACCGTTTTTATTGCTTACTTCACGTAGCCCTGCCACGTAATCGTAGGCAATTTTATCGGCAATTAATCTTCGTAAATCCCACAGAAACCTGTCGGAAAGGTCGGGGTTTCCAACCACCACGCCATTCAAAACCGGAAGGTATGGCACAGGATCATATCCATAAGCCTTTTTGAAATAGTCAATCATATCATCGGTCCAGTTTTGACCACCGGTCTCGTAACTGTCTTGAACCGCCACGCGGAATGTTTTTCTGTCGGCTTCAGGAATACGACGAAGGATTTCACCAAGAAACGCATCGAAATGGGAATCTATATGCTTTTTGCTCATTTTATCAATCTCAAGTCCGATACCTTCAGGTGAAGCCGGACCATTGGTAACCCCTGTGGTTAACATTGCCATGCGTGAAATTACCCAATCGCCTTCAGGAGCGTTCCAGGTTAAAATACCGTTTTCAACGAACCCGGTTACATCGATTACTTTTTCAGGATCCACACACAATGCTTCCGGTATATCCGGCTGCTTGTCCCACAGATAGTCATTAAACATCGGAAGCGGGCGCTGGAACATCTTCGCCAGCGATTTTTCAGGATAACGCTCGATTCGGGGTTGAGAGGATAATGTTACGTCCATTTCACCCATCCCTTCATTCGCAAATACCAATCGGAAAGCATTGCTTTTTGTGTCAGGAATTGTAACAACAATAGGCGCCCAGGGATAAAACCCTACATTCAGACTGGCATTGCTGCGATCTAAAACGATCCTCTTTAGCAAACGATAATTATCTCCTTCTTTTACAAAAAGTTCGGCCTCTGTTTTTATTGGATTTTCGGCATAAAACAAAAGTGTACGAACAATTTCAGGTTGATCCATCTTCATTTCTAAAACAAGGGGCTCAGCCTGTTTTTTCTGAAATTGCCATGTCTTTTTAAATGAATCGGCACCATCAGTTGCAGGATAGGCAAGAATACAAACATCTTCGGTTTGTCTGCGTTGTTCCGCTTTCGATTCTTCCCCTTTCTTTGGAACCCGGCCTGTTTTATAGGGTGAAACCACTGGCAGTTTGATTTGAACTTGCTGTCCACCGCTTATTATGGTGTCTGCGGAGCCAAGATATCGCATGCTTTGTTCTGGTTTCACCCAGGGACCGCCGGATTGGCTCCAGCCCGGACTATTAAAAATACCAATTTCAATATTTAACTCTGTTGCTTTTTTCAAAGCAGCGTGGGTCACCTCCCACCATTCCGGAGAAAGAATTTTCACATCGCCATACGGTACACTCTGGTGCCCGATATTACCAATAAAAGCTCTGTTAATTCCCACTTTTTTCATGGATTCCAGGTCGCGTTGTACACCATCAACGGAAATATTATCGGACATCCAATACCAGTAAACGGCCAGTTGAACGCTGTCGGGCACATTTTTAAAACCTGATTCGATTTGCGAAAAAGAGGAATTTTTTTCGCGTGAATGATTACACGCCGGACTCATTGCGCCGAATAATACAAAAGCAACTGGCACAAGCCATTTTACTTTGAAATTCAATAAAATGTCATTCATCATAGTTGGTTATTAATCATCGTCAGTTTCTAATTATTTCGACCAGGTGATTACCAAAGATTTTCCCCATAGCGCCAGCCTTCACGAACAGGCTCTTTAATGTAGTGGTCTAATTCAGGTCGGTTCGTGACTTTCATATTTTCAGCGTCATAGTCAAGTCTTCCTCCAAATCGTTGGGCTAAAACTCCAACCTGTGCCATTTCCATGAGACTGGCTGAATAGTCAAAGTTCGAACCCGGCAAGGTTTGATTTCTTATGGCTTCAAGCCATTCCTGCACAGGCTTTTCTTCTTCAACCCTTGGAATTGTTTGAGCCGGAGGATTTTTCAGGAATTCGTTCAACTCTTCCTCAGGAACCAAGAGTCGTGCATTGTTGGGTCTACCACCTGTAATTAGTGTCTTTTTATCACCAATCATAATCATTCCGCTTCTTGGCAATTCGTCCACTCCCCATTCTGGTCTGACACCTGGTTTCTCAAAACCTTCGTACCATTTCATGGTCACAGGAGCTTTGTTGCCACGTGCCGGAAACTGCCAGGTGACCAAAGATTCTTCGGCAACAAAACTGTGATCCGGCACTGGATCAGTGATGATAGCATCAACCGTATGAGGTAATCCAAGGTCTAAAGCCCAGAAAGGAGCATCAAGTGTGTGGCAGCACCAGTCGCCTAATTTTCCGTTTCCATAATCATAGAATCCTCTCCATGTTCTTGGAGCATATAATTTATTGAACGGGCGTTCAGCTACCGGTCCTTGCCACAAATCCCAGTATAATCCTTCGGGTATATTATCTGTTTGTGGCGGAAAGGTTGTTGGTTTGCGAAAATAGCCATCTTTTTCAAAGTCAATTTTACCTTGCCAGGCAATCACTTCTTTTACTTCTCCGAGTATGCCAGCTTCATACCACTCTTTTACCAATCGGATTCCGTTCGTTGTGTGTCCCTGGTTCCCCATCTGGGAAACGACACCATAATGTTTGGCTGCTTTTTTCATAGTACGCAATTGCCAGATATTATGCGCCAGTGGCTTCTCAACAAATACATGTTTGCCGAGTTCCATGGCGGCCATAGCGGCGGGAAAGTGCGTGTGGTCAGGAGTCGCAATGATTACGGCATCAATGTCGTTCGCCATTTCGTCAAACATTAATCGAAAATCCTTATACTTTTTAGCATTGGGGCATGCTTCAAATCCTTTTGCTGACATCCGATCGTCAACATCGCACATGGCTACAATACTTTCAACCGGAACCTGACTCCAGCATGCCTGACCTCGTCCACCTACACCAATTACGGCAACATTTAACCTGTTGTTTGGAGAACAACTTATCATGTTAGGAATAAAAATAACGCCTGCTGCCGCAGCAGAGGCTGTTTTCATAAAGTATCTTCTCGAAAAGTTTTTCATTGAATTCTGATTTAGGTTAAAATTCGTTTGTTTTAAAAAACTGTTTAAAATTAAAATTAATGTACATCGAAAGAACGTTTGCGTGGTTTGAAAGCTACAAAAGCTTCATTGCCATTCGCATAGAACATTCAGTCCAAGGTTTCGCCTGAATGTTCATCATGGATTATTTTTCTATAATCTTTAAGTTGTAAACTCCGCTTCCAACTGACTTGTATACATAAAATCCGGGAGTGGAAATATTCTCACTAAGGTGAAGCTCCTCATCCTTTCCGTTAATGGTTATCCGCTGATCGTTAAAAAGCTTTGGGATGAAAATATCGGCACCACTGTTTGCCGGAATTTTAACATTCCAGGCAAAAACTTCCCCTTCCCACTTCCAGTTGCTGACAATTGTGCCGTAAGGCGATTCGTATGTTGCTCCGGCATGTTTCAATTTTGAGGTGAAGTAAGGCCGGAATACGATATGTTTGAACCCGGGAGCCTTTTCATCGGGATTAATCCCTGCAATTCCCCGGAAAAACCATTCGTCGTAACCGGCATTCATCGGGTGGCTGTGCGAACGTCCGTTGAGCGTTTCAGCGTTCATAACATCATTCACCGGCAATACTTCCCACAGCGTGGTGGCATTGTACTTGTCCCACATGTATGCAAAACTGTGTTCCCCTGTTTTGGTAAACATACTAAAAGCCAGATCTTCAGCCCCATTTTCGGCCAGCGAAGGAAAAATACGTCCCAATCCAAAAATTCCGGTCTGCATAAACCCATTATTTTTTGTATTAATATCCCGGACCAGTGTTTTAACAATTTCCGGCGTTTTTCCATCAGGGACCAATCCAATCTGGATGGCCATAGAGTTGGCAGTCTGCCCACCGTAACTGTTTATTTCCGTATCGAAAAACTGTGCATTAAACTGTTCTTTGACTTTGCCCATCCGCCCTGCATAATGCATGGCATCATTGGTATAGCCCAACAACTGGGCCGTTTTGGTCAGTATCGTTAAATCCAGGTAATGAAATGCTGTTGAGCTCAGGGCTACCGGACAATCTATCATTGCATTTCCTCCGGGAGGACACCAGTCGCCCAATCCATGATTGACAATATAATCCGGGAATAAATTAATGATATAATCTACCCAGGTTTTCATATCCGGATAAAATTCATGAAGGATACCGGGATCTCCGTATCGCTGGTAAACCAGCCAGGGTAGTTGTGTTACGGCGGTACCCCAATCAGGGGAAGCGATTCCGCTGGTGCGTTTTCCGGGAACAATCATGGTGGGAACGCCAGCCGGTTTGGGAACAATGCTCCTGTCGTGAAAGTTGAGGCCGAAATAAAGCTCCTTATTGGTATTGCGCGCAGAAGACCGCATGTCGTAAATGTATTTGGTGAGAAACTCCCTTGCGTCAAAGTTCATGATCAGGGTTGGCGCCAGGGCATGTGCATCGCCAGTCCAGCCGCATCGTTCACGGTGAGGACAATCGGTCGGGATACCGTGGACATTGCTTTTAAGGGTCCACAAGGCCAGGTCGTGCAGTTTATTTATCTGGGGCTCGGAACAACTGAAGGTCCCGGATTCAGGCATTGAGCTGTATACAACGATACCTGTCAGCAAATCTTTTTCGGGTTTTGATTCCAGCCCGGTTACTTCAACATACCTGAAACCATGGTAAGTAAATCGCGGCTCCCACACTTCCACCCCATCGCCTTTGCAGATATACTGATCCGTTTGCACCACTTTAGTGGCTTTGACCCCGGTGGATGTCGGGTCTACATTATTATTTTCATCTATCTCTTCTGTAAACCGGAGTGTAACTTTTTGGCCTTTCTTTCCTTTTATTTTCAGCCGGGCCCAGCCTGCAAAGTTTTGTCCAAAGTCGAAAACGTATATTGCGGGAGAAGGCTCCAGAATTCTGACGGTTGGCAATTCTTCCATCCGGAGGATCGGCTCCATGGTTTGCTCGACCAGCTTCGGGGGATAAACAGTTGCCAGCCTTGCGGTGTACCAATCTTTTTCATCCGTACCGGACAAACCCCAGCCAGGTACTTCCAGATTGGCATCATACACCTCACCGGCATAAATATTGGAAAACGTAATGGGGCCCGGCTTCCACTTCCAGGTTTCGTCGGTAGCGATGGTATCCGACTGTCCGCTTTTATACTGAATAACCAGTTGCGCTATAAAAAGCGGCTGGCCGTAAGCCATCGCCGGGGTCCAAACCACGTGTTGGTTGTACCATCCGTTGCCCAGCATGATACCCAGGGCATTTTCTTTTTCAATCTCCCGAACAGGAATATCATAGGCAGAATAGAACGCATAATCGTCGTAATTGGTCTGGGCAGGTTCAAGTACCCGGTTACCAATTTTCTTTCCGTTCAGGTAAACTTCGTAAAATCCGGGGCCACAAACAAACAAGCGGGCAGAAACTGGTTTTTGCCCATTCCTGACTGCAAATTTTTTCCTGAATAGAGGCATCGGGGCCTCTTTCGTGTAATCGTAGCTTATCCATTCTGCTTTCCAGTCGTCCGGAGATTCAAGTGCGGTATAAAAGCTCTCCGCATTGCTCCATTTGTATGACTGCCCGTTTTGGTCCCAGGCTTTTACCTTCCAATAGTATTTTCTACCAGGGACAAGCTCTTTCCCTGAGAAAGGAATATGTAACTGGCTATTGCTGTTTATCTTCCCGCTATCCCAATAATCTCCTGTATTCTTTTCAATTTCTTCTTCGGAACCAGAAACAATAATACGATATGCGCTTTGTCTCCAATCATTTTTCTCTGCTTTGATTTTCCAGGAAAAGGAAGTTGTTATTTTGGATTTTGACCCGACTGATTGACTCCGGGTTAAATCATATACCTGAAAATCAGAAGCGCTGTTGTTACATGAAAGAAGAAGGGCGAGCAAAAGGATGAAACTGTATTTCAGGAAAGTAGTCGTTTTCATATAGTGTATATTAGAACTTTATTCACGGGATGTTTCAGGAACATGGGAGACCCGACTGTATAAAATGTAGTAAAGAATCAGAAGAGGCTGGCCCAAAAGCCAACATGAAGGGCGTCATGCGGTTTTTGAAACAGCCTCTTCCTGATTCACAAACAATTATTAACAATTACTGCCAGGCAGCGGGTTGTCCCAGGCCTGTAAGTTTTCTGGCTTCGTTTTGCGGTATTGGAAGTACCAGATATTTGTCTGATGTTGCATTTCTCACGGTTTCAATCTTTACCCTTTCATACGAGAAGGGGCCCAGGTCCTTGTTGGCAGTGCCTGCGCTGGTAATTTTCATTCCGGAAATCACCCCATTGGTCTGGTCCAGGATTTTCCAGCGGCGCTGGTCGTGAAAACGATGACCTTCGAAACAAAGTTCTACACGTCGTTCGTTGCGGATGCGTTTCATCAGGAAATCCTTTGTTTTAGCGAACCCTGGGACATTTGAAATGGCAGGTTGCCCTGCCCTGACACGAACCACATCGAGGGCGGCAATTGCTTCGTCAAGCTTGTTCAGCTCGCAATTTGTCTCTGCCAGGTTCAGGTAAACTTCAGCCAAACGGAAATGGATTTTGTGCGCAGCAGTTCCCCCGGCTGTTGGACCCCAGTAGGATGCAGAATTAAACTTCCTGAGGTAGTACCCTGTGGTGCTAAGCCGCTTATCGGTTTCAAGCTGTGAAACGGTGTTGATATTGAAACCTGTACCTGGCTTCCCTTCATAGGTATAGATCACCAGTTCGGGGGCAGCAGCCGGCTGTCCTTTATACTTCCCGTATTTCGTTGTATTGAATACAATGGATGATCTCAGGCGCATATCACGGCCCAGATATGGATTAGTCCCCGGGTTCTCGTTATACCCACTTCCAAAAGTGGCAGATGTATGGTCTGCATTATATGCTGTCACAGGCAAAGTGCCATCTAGCAATTCGAAACTGTCGACCAGCTCCTGGGTCGGGACTGCCCCGGCGTTGTTGCTTTGGGTTGCCGACCCCAGCAACTTGAGATCCACCCCGTTGTTATTATTCATTGTTGCCGTAATGTTTTCGTTCGCTCTCAATATGATTTCCCTGTTCAAAACTTCAACTGCTTCATTGAATAATTTGTCATATTCGGCCGCCGGGAGAAGGCTGTATTCCGGGCTCAGGGCAACCAGACATTCCTGTGCGGCAGTGGCCGCTCGCTGCCATTTGGCCTGATCGTTGCCGGGGTTGTTCAGCAAACTTGCATTGTATAGCAAGACCCTTGACTTCAGGGCATAGGCTACAGCACGGTTCATGCGGAAAAAATCGCCAGATGCCTGCCAGCGAAAAGGCAACAAACCGTTGGCTATTACTTCATCCAGTTCCGTCACAATGCGGGCTGTGATTTCTTCATAGGTTGGCCGTTTAAGTTCATTCCATCCGGTGAAATTTACATCGAACACTTTGTCAATAAAGGGTATTGGGCCAAAATTCCTGACCAGTTCAAAGTGGTACCAGGCCCTTAAAATCTTTACTTCGTCAAGCCACTGGGTAATTTGCTCATCAGGCACCAATTCTTTCGACACTGTTGACTGCGGCATGTATTCAAATGCCAGGTTACATTTACGTATCCCCTGCCAGTTGTCGTTCCATATTGTATTTGCCATCATGCTGTTGATCGGACTCAGCAGGTCATTGTGCCAGTCGTAATATGTGCCCGTACCAGCACGGAAGGCATCGTCGGTAAACACATCAAGCAGCTGTCCTGAACTATGGCTTGTCATTGAACCATTGAACTGGTCGTAGGAATTGTTCCTGAATTCGATTATATTTCCCTGTTTGGAAAGGATGCGGCTGAGATCGAGTCTGTCGGTTGGCACCACATCCAGTACTTCCTGACACGATACCAGGGCAAGTAATAAAAGGACTGCCATGTATCTGAATCTTATAATATCTGATTTTTTCATCGTACAAATCTTAAATTATTGATTAAAGTAGTTGATTACTTTTTCGTTTACGTTAAAATTTCACGCTTACACCAAAGTTCCATGCCTTGAGTATTGGATAATTGGTAGAAGAGGAATTGGCAGATTCAGGGTCAAAATCATCAGTGGGCAAGTTATCCCATACAAACAAGTTTAAACCATTGACATACAACCGGATCGACTCAGAGCCAATTTTTTGGGATATCCGTTGAGGTACTGTAAATCCGAGTTCCACGTTTCTCAATCGAAGGAACGCGCCGTCTTTCAACCAATAATCACTTTTAACATAGTTCGCCGATTCCCGTCCCAAACGGGGAAAAATGATTTCTTCGCCGGAGGCGGCCTTTTCGGGAGTCCACGAGCTTTTCATGTTCTCTGTGAAGTTGTCAATGGCCGATGACCAGCCAAATCCGTCAAGGTACACATTCCTCCGGGCCGAGCCTGTAAAAAAAGCGCTGGCATCAAACCACTTGTATGTTATCTGAGTCATAAATCCGCTATTCAGTTCGGGGGCCTGGCCAATTCCCAGGGGGGCCTGGTCCTTAATGTCAACTATGCCATCACCTGTCAGGTCCATGTACTTGATGTCGCCAGGGATTGGCACGCCGCCAAGGGCAGACTGATCGGCCCAGCCGTCAATTTCAGCCTGTGAGCTGAACAAACCAGCAGTTTTATAACCCCAGTTGTAGTTGACAGCGTACCCCTCGCTCCGCAAAGGATAAGCATAGGTCTCATCGAACGGGAGTTCGGCCATATAGCCACGCTTGTTCTGCGCCAAAGAAACATTGCCGCTCAGGCTGACAGACAAATCACTGTTGATTTGCTTGTTGTAGGCCAGAAACAGCTCGAAACCCTTATTGGTCACTTCGCCCAGGTTCAGCGGGGGAAGGGATGTGCTGCCGAGGCCCATCATGCCATCGGGGATAATGGCAATATCTTTGATGATAATGTCGGTATTCTTGTTGTAAAAGAAGTCTGCTTCAACAACCAGGGAATTAAATAGCTTAGATTCGATACCCAGGTTGTATTTGGTGCTGGTTTCCCACCTGATTTTGGGATTACCCAATTGGGTCTGTTGTGCATCTGAGTTCCAGGTGTCCAGAAACAAATACTGATTGCCTGCCCCATAACCATACACATTGTTCCCAACCTGTCCGACCGAAGCACGAAGTTTCAGGTAATTGATGGAATTACTGTTTTTTAGATATTCCTCATTTGAAACTAACCAGGCTGCCGATATTGAAGGAAAAAACCCATAACGGTTACCTTTTTTAAACTGCTCTGATCCCTGATAAGAGAAGTTTGCCTCGGCAAAATAACGGTTGTCGAAACCATAGGTCAACCGGCCGTTGATACCCATGTAATTGGTGGCGACCAGGATTTGTTGCTGCTGCATGTGCCTTTCGGCCAGAAGTATCCCGCTGACGTTGTGTTTTTCGCCAAAGGAACGGTTGTAATCAAGCGCCAACCGCATGTTGTACATGTAATAAAACAAGGTGTTAAAATCATCGGTCAGCGTCGTGTTATTCGTTCCCGTGACTTTGCCAAAGCCCAGTGAATCGGTCAGGATTACACCCGGTAACTGAAGCACTTCAAACGCTTCGTAGGTACGACGCCGGATTTGGTTCCCCATCGAATAAATATCGAAAGCCATCTGAGCGGATGCAGACAGTCCCTCCACCAGCTTCCCCAGGTCCTGTCGCGCACCAAACGTGTTGTTCAGGCGGGTATTGGTCTGAAGTTGTGACCCGGTGCGGTTTAAATCTCCATATATTGAAGTGTTGGTTGCAAAACTCAACTTGTCGCGCTTGACGATAACCTCTCCCTCAGGAGTCAGGTCATTGTAGGCATTGTTCGGTGTCTGGTAGAGCTTCGCTATTAAATAATTCCATCCATTGCCCCCCGCGTAAGGCAGGTTTACCTTTTCCAGGTACCCGCCAATATTGAACCATGCGTTGAGATTCTCGTTCAGGTCAATATCCATGTTGGTTCTGAAGTTGATCTTTTGAGTCTTTGAACTATTGTCATAACTATACTTGTCGAACGGCTCGGAGTCAAAAAGACCCCCCTGGTGAGAATAGCCTATAGAAGTAAAAAAGCGCATGGCTTTTGAACCGCCACTGAAATTTATGTTGAACCGTGAAAGCTTTGAATAATCTTTCAAAAAGTCATCAACCATGTTCCTTACCGGAAAGAACCTTGTGCTGTCGGCAAGACGGTAGCGCTCCAGTTCAAACGGGGTATAAAATACCGATGACCTGTGATCGATCGGTGATCCGCCGGAAGAGATAGACTGCATGTCGCCATAGAGTGTATCATTGGCCAGTCGCTGGTTGTACATATTCGCGTAATCGTAGGCGTTGACAAACTCCGGAAGGCGCGTGGGTGCCTGCATCGAATGGTCGATGGATACCGAAATTTTTGACTTCCCCTCAACGCCCCTTTTCGTGGTAATGATCAAAACACCGCCCGAAGCGCGCATTCCGTACATGCTGACGGCTGCTGCGTCACGCAAAATGGTCACCCTGTCAACTTCATGGATATCGATGCCGAAAGGGTAACGTTCAACTCCGTCAATGATGTACATGATCCCGTTGTTGTTGGGAGAATCGTAGCCCCGAAGGTGGTTGTCGAACGACTCGCGGCCCGGCTCCCCGTCAGTCTGGATGATA
>CAYMXK010000067.1:0-15726 GCA_964393915.1 uncultured Prolixibacteraceae bacterium | reverse complement strand
TTTCATATGTATATATTTTGTTTCTCATTCATATTCAATTATTTAAATAAAGTTGTAAAACGCCATAAAAGTTAAATTTTCATCTGAAAAATTGTTTTGATTTATAATCTCCATTACTAGTCCCGATACTTCAGGATGGAATCAGCTCCGTTGAACTTCCTTTCAACATACAAGTGCAAAAGATATTCCCCGGAAGATAATCGCAACATCAGTCGGGCAACAACCTTGGATTTACCAGCTGGGTGTACCAAACCCTGAAGTGAGAATCCCCGCTGATGGTGTTTCCGGCAGAATTTCTAAGATTCATAGGTTTTGTACTAAAATTTGACAGTTTTGATCAATATTGACTAGTTATTTCCCCGGAATACCATTTTAACAGCCTCCAGATACGCCATTCCATTAACGGTATCCGGCTCAAGATAACTGCCTTCCGTCCATTCGTTCCAGCAGTTAATGTTCAGTATCCTGGGTCCGTTGGGATCACTAAGCAATCTGTCCTTTGTCAGTTGGAGCGCATCCCTGAAATTCTCAGGGGTATTTTCCCCGATGGTGTTCATAAAGGGATAGCCGACGTTGGCCCATTCAGAGTTAAGGTCACAACGCGGGCTCGCGTCCCACCCCATCGTCACATTCGGGTAATAGGGAACCCCATACTCCTCCTTTGCCTTGTCCCAGTGTGCAAAATACCTGTCGCGAACCCAGTTAAAGCTGGTTTGCGTTTCGGGCAGCACGGTATGGTGTATCCAGACATATGAAGTGGCAGAATCAAATCCGAGTAACCTGATCAGCTCCGTGGTATTGGCAGGAGCCTTTTCAACGGGCAGAACCGGATTGCCCCAGGCGACCAGGTTCCAGTGTACCCCCTCCAAACCAGTGGCAATTGCCTTTTCGCGCATACGGTCCATCGCCATGCGTGTTTCCTCCAGGCTGCCAAATCCCTCAACAAATTTCTGGACGTCATACACTGAGAAATAAGGTTTCCCCTCTATCTTCCAATAGTTCGGCCTTGAAAAATAATTACTGATCACAAAATCACATATTTCATCGAATCGCTCAGGAGAGACTTTCCCCGGATAGAGCAGTTTCTGCTTTTCTCCGCGGGTATAGGGATGGATGTCGACCCAGTCATGGTTGGCCCACATCAATCCAAACTGAATGTCCTGACAGTTTTTTGCATTTAAAAATCCTTCGTCGATACACCTGTTGAGGAAAGGGCCATCCTCATACATGTACCAGTCGAAAATAAAGCAATCGATGCCATGTTCAGACGCCGCATCAATTTTTTGGGCCATGGCCTCCGGGTCCTTTTCATCGGTATACCCCCAGGCAGGAACAATGGGTTGTTGGTGTCCCTCAAACCGAGGAATGGCCGTCTTGACCAGTTCCCACTCCGACCATCCTTTGCCTTTGTAAGATTCATTCCGGGGATCGCCGGTATGGTAATTCGGGAAATAATAGGCAGCCACGAAAATATCATCCGTATGGTTTTGCTGCTGCTGTTTGCCCCGGCTGCAGGCAAACAGAAGTGTGACGACTGTCAGGACAAGCAATAGCCTTTTCATAAAATCTGGTTTTTTATCGAACGGCAAGTTAGCAATAAATCAGGACCGTACAAACAAACTATTGGGTTTATCCCATTGAATTCGCGCAACAAAAATACTTCCGTCGCTACCATATTTTTCGACTCCTGCAGGTTGCATCCATTCGGAAACGGTGACCCAGGTTTCATTGGGACTGACATCAGTGATACCGAAATTTCCCAACCGTGCTCCCCGCTCAGGAACAAGTATGGTTTCGGTGGATCTGATAACCTGCAAGGTTTCAGGGTTAACCCGGGCCATGAACAATGGAGCGCGGTGCCTGAAAACATGGTCGTTGCCGGCACCGCGGCGGGTGTACACAAGAAAAAGGCCCTCGCTGTGGGTTACCCAGTGCTGTTGGGTGTTGTAGTTTCCCAGGTCGGTTCCGTCATCGAACTCCCAGGGGCGGATGGCGGAAAATTTTTGTCCGTCACGGCTCCGGGCAACATATCCCTGGGTATCATTCCTGATGGTAAGGAAGAATTCGCCATTGTACCGGGTGATCGAGGGTTCTCCCAACCCGCGTGTGCCATCCTCCATTTCCAGTTCATCACCATTCCCCAGGAAGTACAACCGGCTTCCGTCGAACCGGCACCTGGCTACGGAGACCAGCGAGCTTTTCCCCGGGGGCCGGAATGAGAACGGAAGAAGAATGTTTCCGTCAGGGAGGTCATAACGCTGCACGCATCCGGCACCTGAATTGTAAAACTTCACAGGATCAGGCATGTCCATCTTTTCCCAGTCCAGCCAGTTTCCGGTTAAAGGATCATAGACCGAATAGGAGGTATGGCGGGGGCGCACGGGGACTACTTTCCAGTCGGCGGTATAAGCCACGGTGTGCCCAATCCCGAGCAGTTGTCCGGACGGCTCATGCCAGCGTGGCCAAAAATCGCTAACCGCAACTGGGCGCTCTACGCCATCAATTACCTCATACTTTGGTGCCAGCGGAACGATTTCGCGGGGAGCAGACCATGTATGGCCCAAATCATCGGTTTCCATGCCGAAAACACCCCGGAACACATCACTTCCGGAAAGATCAAGCAGGTTCATCGTCATCACTATCCGGGGAAGCCCTTCCCTGCCGGCACCTGGCACAATACCGGCGCGCGGGTGTGCCCAGCATCTTTTTCCGTCAAATAATTTTGCGGGAGAATCCAGAGACAAACTGTACCCAGGCGAATTCTGAGGGAACAGTGAGCCGTACCCGGAAAGCGGCATACTCAGCCAGGAGATCCCGCCTGCCAATGAAGCTTTTAAAAATTTTCTTCGTGCAATCATCGTGCAAAATATGAATATAACTTCTGGGGATAATCCTGCCGGCTGCGAGCTATGTGCCAGTTCAAACCGGTCAGGCTTTCCTTCTGATACAAAAATAGGGATAAATTAAAGGAGAATAATGGTTACCTGAAATTAACCATAGCGATACCCTGTGTCGTACATGGCCAGGATATTCCCGATGGGTATATCATCCTGCAATACCGGATGCCCCGGAGAGAAAATATATCCGCCTCCGGGTTTTAATGCCTCAACGATCCTTCTGGTTTCGACTATGACCTGGTCGGCCGACCCATGGGTAAGTATATTCTGGACACTGATCCCTCCCCTGAGACAGATCCTGTCTCCATACTGCTGTTTGATTTTAATGGGATCCATGCTTTCCGGCTGAATGGGATCAAGAACATCCACACCCAGCTCGATCAACCGGGGGATCAGGATTTCAACATTCCCGCAAGTGTGCAGGAGCAGTTTAATATCATAGCTGTGGGCTAGGTCCGCCATTTTCTTTAAACGGGGAGCTACATACTCCTCAAACAAATCAGGGCCAATCAGCAGGGTATTCTGCATCCCAAGGTCATCGGCCAAAGCAAAAACATCAATCAGGTCTCCTGCCACCTCAAACATGCGGCGGAAATATTCATAATAAAAATCAAATACCTTATCGAGAATGTAGTTGGCCATATCCGGATCGGCCATCATATCCATCAGCAAAGTGTCGAGCCCCCGGATGTAGGTGGCATGCTGAAAAACAGAGCCTCCTGTTGCCATGATCGAAAACTCCTTCCATTCTGACAGTTGCTCCCTAAGACTTGAATAGTCAAACCAGTCGTTATCGGGCCAGGGCCAGGCTTCGCATTCTCCGATGGTTTGTGCAGATGACAAAGGGGCGGCTTCAATCTCCATAACCCAGCCTGCTCCTGTTTCCTTTTCAAATTCCTTGAGGTACCAGAAACTGGTGATACCCCCGCCCCAACTGGCCGGAAAAAATTCACTGGGCGGTCCGGTGTACCGGGGAACAGTCCCTGAGTTGAGGTCAAGTCCCCGCATATCGTAGACATCAATATGCATAGCCCTTAAGAGTTCCTTGTCGCCGGAAACATTCAGCGAGGATTTCAACTTTGCGACCACCCATTTGGTCGCGTTGATATGCGCTGGCACCTTATCAGGTTCCTGATGGGCAATGGCAGAGCGTATTCTTTCCTTTGGCGTCATGCCGACATTTTTATTAACGTTCTCAATTTATGCACTTTACAATAAACTTACCCTAAAAGAATTTTAATGGCAGTTCTGCCCCGGACAACCTTTCCTTGCCCTCAGTCAGCCAATCGAGATCGAATGAGACCACCGACATATGGACATTGCGCGTATGGCTGTTGGTTCCAGGTACCGAACCGCCCTCATAAAAAATATGGACCAGGCCGTCGGGAGTTACGGCGATATCGGAGTAGCCTGCAATTCCGGGGTCAATAACCTTCGATACCGGCCATGTGGCACCCTCATCGTAGCTCATTCTGAGGGTGAGGTTTGTCCGGTGCCGGTTTCTTGCCGAACGGGGCGTGGACGGGTTACTGGCTATCCAGGGGTCATGTCGGCTGTCGGGATTGCAGAACAAAATCCGGTTTCTGGATTGCAACGGCTCCATGGTGAACCTGCACATGCTGCCGAAGCAGATGGGTTCAAAGAAAGCATCTGCAAAAACCGGCGTTGACCAGTTGGTGGCGCCATCATCGCTGAAGGTAAATAATCTCCGGTAGTTCATCGATTCATTCCTGGAATTGAACAACACCCTGCCATCGGCCAGCTCGATGCAGGAGGTCTCATTGGGAATGACGGTAATATCATTATCGGGAACGGCTACATCTCCGGCTTTCCAGGTTTTCCCGTGGTCGTCGCTGTATACTGAAACCACGATGGAAGGACGATGTCCTCTGTGGTTCGGCCCAAATTCGCGGCCACCTCCATCCGAAAGCCAGAATGGAACCACCAGTCGGCCATTCCTGAGCTGAATCCCATGGCCCGGCCCGGGAGCCTGTACAACCCACGGATATACATCCCTGAACCCATCGATGGTTTTGGTAATATCCGCCGGTTCTGACCAGGATAGGCCGTCATCAGTCGATTTCATGTAATAACACCTGGAATAATCAATCTGGTAAAGCAGGTGTACCTCCCCTGTTACATAATCAACGATAGGCATGGCGTTGTCGCATGGTACACTGTCCTGGTGGACCAGGAGTTTCAAAGGCTCCCATGACTTACCGCTGTCGGTACTTCTTCGCATTACAATATCAATCGGATCCCAGTCACCTCCCCTGCCCTTTCTTGCAGCGCAAAAAGCAAGGAGGGTACCCTCTTTTGTGGCCACCATGGAGGCAATCCTGTAAATGTGGTAGCCATTTGTTTCCGCTTCAAACAAAACCTGCAAACGGTGAAATCCCTTTTCCTTCGAAGATGCATCAAAAACCATAACTGAGATTAATACGGTTAAAACAAAAATTACTTTTACATTCATTCTGACAAGTTTTAAATTACCACTCTCCCTTTTTCCCAAATTTCGCCAATGCGGCCGCATTAAAATCGTTTGCGGCATGGTTGAAACTTTCCAGCATTTCAGCCGGACTTCTTCCCCAGCTGTTTCGGGCACTACTGATAAGGGTTTTGCATTCATTGGAATCCATGAACCGGGAAGCCTCCAGGATATTCCCCTGGTCTTCATCAGGTATGACCAGGAACCCATGCTTGTCTGCATGAATAAGTTGACCCGGCTTGATTTTTCTTCCGAAAACTTCCACTTCACAATTCCATCTGACGGGTGTACACCAGGCATGCCCAACGCACAGCCCGCGCGCCAGTGCCTTAAATCCGGCATTATTCATTTCGTCGAGGTCGCGTATCCCTCCGTCGGTTATGGTGCCCACGCAACCCAGGGCCCTGTGCAGGTTGCTGTTCACTTCTCCCCAGAACGCACCATATATCACAGGCTTGTCGAGATCCTGAACGATCACGATTTTGGGCCCTTCAACCGAAGCGATATACTCCCTGTACTTTTGCCACGGCCCTGGATTACTACGGGTATGTTCCCTGTTACCAGGCTCTATGACTACTGTCACTGCATAGCCCACCATAGGTCCCATCTGCGGCATAAAGTCAGTTACCGGTTCAAGGTTGATCCCCTCCCGTGCGGAATCGTGCTTTGTGATCTGCTCCCAGCCATTGTAAATGGTTGGCGTATTCCAGCGTTTCATTTCCAGCAGGGCTGAGTGAGGCAATTTTCTTTCCATTTAAATAAATATTTTCAGGTTCATTCATTTCGAAAAAATTCCGGTATGATATTAATCGCTTCAGGCCTGATCTCTTCAGTTAACTTCCGGGGTATTGATCTGTATGGCCATCGCAGGGTATCCCCCACATCGGCCCAACCTCCAAGTAAAGCCATAAACCGGTCGCAGGCATGGTTGGGATAATGCAGTCTTGTAATAAAAGGGGCTATCAGACTGCTCATGAACCGGTTGATACGCACTTCGAGTTCCATTGCAGCCACCGGATCTGTGAGGATCATATCGAACCATTTCTGAGCAGTGAATGGGTTCAGGCAGGCCATGTTGGAATAGGCACCATGTGCACCCATTTTTATTCCTGTGGCCAGACGGTGTCCCGGCACAAATATGGAGAGTCCCTCCTTGTTTTCATTTACCTGCCGGTACCATTCCGGACCGGCATTCTGATCGAAAACTTTCAAACCCTGAAGGGAAGGAATGTTCTTCTTTAGAACGGTCCACTCTTCAGGTAAAAGTTGCTTCTTCGAATGAGGCGGATTGTAAAGTATCAAGCTAATGCCCTGCGCTTCCTCCTCCATTTTTCTCAGGAAGACGATAGATTCCTCAAGGGTCACGGGAAACCAGTCGGGCAATATCAGCTGGATGGCTCCCGGTTTCAGGTGCCTGATCCGCTTCAGCCGCTCCAGCGAAATCTGCGGGCTCATATGGCTTACCCCGATCTGAAAAGGCATGCCTTCCTGTTCGCATCTGGAGGCCAGCATTTCGCTGGTCCGGTCAAACTCATCTTCCGTCTGGGCATAAAACTCACCCGCCGTGCCGTTGGAATAAATACCATTGGAACCTGCAGCGATCAGCACATCGATTTCATCGCTAAGCTTTGCATAATCGATATCACCCCTGCTATCGGTTGCCAGCAGCAATGTAGCCCAGTTTCCGAAAATTTCCTGATACAACAGACTCTTCATATTACGTTTCAGAATTTATTAAAACAAAGGTTTATGCCAGGAAAAGCTGGCTGTATAGCCTTCGACATAAGGCCATCCGTTTTTCCATTGAACTTCATCTAATTAAACGGGCCTTCAGGATAATCACTTATAGCAACGCCAATGCCACAAGTCCACACTCCTCCCCAAACCGACATGGAATAAAATAGCACATATTTCCCCATGATAAAATTTATATCCGGAGCCCATAACCCACCATCCAATTCAAAATTGGGGCGTGTGTTATTGGTAAAAACAGTGCCAATAAACTCCCAGTTCACCAGGTCGGCAGATTTATAACTATTTAACCGTATTCATTTTTGTACATTTCAACCACATTTTTCGCATCATCAAAAGAAACCGCATCAGAAACCAGCGTAACCCCGGTCGGAAAACGTTCCATAAGATTGCCAGCCAGCAATTCTTCGTGGCTTAACCTTAACCTGATCAAAGGAATTTTAGCTGCCCTTGCAAGACCATACACTTCCTCAATGTTGTTCATATACGACTGCCCAAAATCGAAACATGTGAGCGATGGAAGCCTGAAAATTTCAGGAATGTTAAAATCAATCTTTCCACAGGAATGGACGCCGCCCCCACCCAATTCATGCAGAACATATTCATCGTGCAGGGCAACCTGGGCTGCATACATATCAGGAGAAATCATTATGGCCGAGTCGTTTCTTATCAGAATATTGCCGGGAATCATGGCAGCGTGCTGATGTGAATACCCTTCGGGGCCGTCGGTGACAAACTGCCGCAGATGTTTCGCAAAGCCAGTTTGTGCCCGGGCCATAAGGTGCAGTCCGTTTTCTACCATTTCAGGCTCCATGATAAAATCTTCGTAAAGAGCACTCCCCCTGAGCAATTCAAGAGAGTCGAGAGGGCCCTGCAAATCGGGCAGTACGATTTTAACGCACTGCTGGAGATTGGGATATCCGGCCATGACGTCCCAGTAAAACTGGTAGCGTTCTGTTACCTGCCGGCAAACTCCCTGCGAAAAATCGAGCGGATCCCTGTCAAAAATGGACGTAAACTCATCCAATGTTTTAAAATGCCTCACGCATGGCGGGTTGTCATCCCGTTGCTCAACCGTGGCCCCGAAAAGGGAAGCGATAATTACCGTTCCAAAATTGGCCCTGACGGTATAAGGAAGGTCATCATTGATCTCATCATGAAGATAAATGCTGGTATTGAAAGCATGTACCAGTTCATTGAAAAGCATCTTCTCAGGATTATCGAAAATTTCGCGGTGCGGGAATGGCTTTATAGGGCCAAAATGCGGATATGGGTAAGTTACCACCAGGGGAAGACGCCCGACCTGCTCCATGTTTAACGCTGCCCGGAATAAATTCATGGCCTTTTGCTGCCGTTCAGCATCCAGCGAATCGTTAAGCCCCCGCAACAAGGTTTTCAGGTTTTTATCCATAAAATTAATTCAAATAAACAGGTATCGGTAACGCTATTTTATCTTGTCAAAATATTGGACACCAGTAGACGTTCCCCCGGAATAGGTTGTTGTGTAGTCAATCTTCAGCGTTTTTCCACCGTCCTGGACACTCCAGGTCTCTTTGGCCTTCAGGTTATCGGAACCGCTGTTACCGTAAAAAGTGGTGGTTGATTCGAAATTCAGTGACTTAGTGCCGGAAGAGAGAGATGCTTTAGCAGTCCTGGGCATATCGTAAATAACGATCTTGCATTCTTGCCCGTTGAGGGGAAGATTTTCCTTAAACGGATACTGCTCGCCATTTTCATTCTCATAAACACGGGTAGTGAGGAGGCTGTCGCTTTTTTGCAGAACAGTGATTTTGGCCAAAAAGAGTTGATTGCTGCCGGCTGTTGACTTTTCCCTATTGAATTTCCATTCACCGGAGAATGACTTCGACTGGCCCAAAACCGTCAAAGAGGAGAGGGAGAAAAGCACAATGCTAACGAATACGAGCGTTTTTGTTTTCATAATATTAATTTGTTAATGTATTAAAAGGTAAATCAAATTTAGAGTTTATTTTTCTATAAAAGCTCAACAGTCCTTTCCTCCGGTTACCCTTGCCAGGTTAAAGCAAGCCATTTTTTCAACCATCATCCTTCAGCTATCTGGGAAGAAACTCTTTCCAATCCCTTCCTCCAGTTACCCATGCCAGGTTAAAGCGGGCCATTTTGGCACCTTTCCCGCTTTCATAGAACAGGTAGATCATCCCTTCTGACGGTGTTCCCTTCCGGCCCGCGGCCATTGATGAATAGGCAAAACTACCTTCATCGACCAACCTTTTTACCGGCCAGGTTTTTCCTCCGTCAAAGCTTGCCCAGACTGTTCCATGGTGTCGTCCTTCGGGTGATTCGATATTGCTAAAAAGGAGAATGTCCTGTCCCTCAACCGGAAGTCTGACCAAACCGGCCATCAATCCATAATCGCGGTTCTGGTCGCCATCGGGCAATTCATTGCTCACCAACATATTCTCCCAGGTCTGGCCACCATCTTTGCTCCAGGCGATGTAGCGCATTCTGGGATTAAGGCCATCGGTGGAAAGGTGGCGGCGTGAGTTGTAATAGATGGTCCCGTCGGATAGCTCCTCCAGCGTAGCTTCCCCCGTTCCATAAGCCGGAAAGGGAGCACTGGTATGCCATGTTTTGCCATGGTCGTCACTGTAAATGGCATTGGTGTAGTGCAGGTGCCAGAATTCACGGGCATTGCCGCCGGCATATACCCGGGAGGGACGAATGAGCCGGCCGGCATATTTCCCGTGTTTCAGGGTAATTCCCCGCTCATTCATGTGCATCGAAGGGACGTTCCCCTTTTCATCGGGATGAATGATAAATTTATCGGACTGCCAGGTTTTACCATGGTCTTTGCTCCGGTATATCTTCAAGGGGGAAATGGGATGGCTCTCCTCAATAAAAAACAGAATGTCGCCCGTTTTTTCATCTACTGTAGTGCCGCCGCCCTGGAAACCGGGATTGACAACTGTTATTTCCGGCTGCCATGTCTTCCCGCCGTCTTCACTGCGGCGTACCCGCATGTTTTTGCTTCCCCAGGTGGCCACCACGCTCCCATCGGTGGCTACCACTACATTGGGAAATCGTTCATCGCTGAAAATTTGCTGAATTTCAAAAAACTCCCCATCTGAGCTAAGGCTTGAGATTTTCTCTGCTGTTTTGCACGACATAAAAAGCGTGACAAAAACTAACATTCCAAATGAGATTAGTGATTTCTTCATTGTTATAATTTTTGTGGTTAATTTTCAAGAAACGTTTCCAGGTCTTTTCCTTCAGTGACCCAGGCAAGGTTAAAGCGGGCCATTTTTGCGCCGCCACCACTCTCATAAAACAGGTAAATCATCCCTTCTGACGGTGTTCCACTTCGGCCTGCGGCCATCGATGAATAGGCAAAATTACCCTCATCGACCAGCCGCTTAACCGGCCAGGTTTTTCCGCCGTCGAAACTGGCCCAGACTGTACCACGGATTCGTTCCGTCCATCGGACTTCGAAAGCGTAATCCTCTTCATTCTCTTTTTTAGGAACATCAATATTGCTAAAAAGAAGGATGTCGTGACCTTCAACGGGCAACCGGACCAATCCGGCCATCAGCCCGTAGTCACTGTGCTGGTTTCCATCGGGAAGGATATCGCTGACCTCGACGTTCTCCCAGGTATGCCCACCATCCCTGCTTATTGCAGTATATCTCCAGCGGGGACTTAACCCATCGGTAGATTTGTGCCGGCGGGAATTGTAATACAATGTACCGTCAGAAAGTTCCTCAATGGCTGCTTCTCCCGTTCCATAAACCGGAAAGGGCTCGCTGGCTTGCCATGTTTTTCCGCCATCATCGCTGTAAATGGCATTGGTATAGTGCAGGTGCCAGTATTCGGGACCGACTCCTCCGCCATATACCCGTGACGGACGGATCAACCTTCCGCCATATTTCCCACGCTGCAGGGTTATCCCCCGTTCATTCATGTGCATCGAAGGAACATTTCCCTTCTCATCCGGGTGAATTACAAAATCATCTTGCTGCCACGTGCTTCCATGGTCCTTGCTGCGGTAAATCTTCAATGGTGCAATAGGATGGCTATCTTCGATAAAAAACAGGATGTCACCCGTTTTTTCATCAACGGTGGTTCCTCCTCCCTGGAATCCGGGATTCGCGACCGCAATTTCCGGTTGCCAGGTCTTCCCCCCGTCTTCACTGCGGCGCACCCGCATATTCTTGCTGCCCCAGGTTGCGACAATGCTACCATCGGTAGCCACCACCACATTAGGAAACCTCTCGTCATCAAAAACTTCCTGAACTTCAAAAAACGCAACACCCTCATTCCAATATGGATTTTTCTCGCTCTTACTACAGGACAATAAGACAGTGACAAGCAAAAACAAAGAAATAGCAAACATTAATTTTTTCATCGTATCTATTCTAATTAATTGACTCATATTATTATTGAGATTTGCCTTTTCAACCATCATCCTTCAGCTATTTTGGAAGAAACTCTTTCCAATCCCTTCCGTCGGTTACCCAGGCCAGGTTAAAACGGGCCATCTTTGCGTCCCCGTCACTCTCATAAAACAGGTAAATCATCCCTTCTGACGGTGATCGCTTTCGGCCTGCAGCCATGGATGAGTAGGCAAAACTGCCTTCTTCCACTAAGCGTTTAACCGGCCAGGTTTTTCCGCCGTCGAAACTGGCCCAAACAGTACCACGGCTCCGGTTACCACCTCTCCGTTCAAAAGGCAGGTCTGAGTCATTTTCCAGTTTCGGAACATCTATATTGCTAAAAATAAGGACATCATGTCCATCAATTGGAAGTCTGACCAAACCGGCCATGAGTCCGTAATCGCTGTGTTGATCACCATCGGGTAGAACATCACTTATTTTAGCTTCTTCCCACGTTTGTCCGCCATCTTTGCTCAAAGCCGTATATCTCCAGCGCGGACTTTGCCCGTCTGTTGATTTGTGCCGGCGGGAATTGTAATACAATGTACCATCAGAAAGCTCCTCTATGGCTGCTTCTCCCGTTCCATAAACCGGAAAGGGCTCGCTGGCCTGCCATGTTTTTCCGCCATCATCGCTGTAAATGGCATTGGTGTAGTGCAGGTGCCAGAATTCCGTGCCATTTCCGCCTGCATAGACCCTTGACGGACGGATCAGCCTTCCTGCGTATTTTCCAAGCTGCAGGGTCATGCCCCTTTCGTTCATACACATGGAAGGTACGTTCCCTTTACTGTCGGGCTTAATGAAGATCTCCTCCTCTACCCAGGTTTTTCCGTGGTCCCTGCTCCGGAACATGTGCAACGGTGCCGGTGGATGGGTATCTTCGGTGAACACCAGGATATCGCCATTGGTTTCGTCAACTATGGCTCCTCCACTGTTCAGTCCAGGCCCAATGGATATTTCCGGGTCCCAGGTTTTTCCGCCGTCTTCGCTGCGCCTGACGCGCACATTGTTCCAGCCCCACACTGTGATGATGGTGCCATCGGTTGCAGCCACTACGTTCGGCAGACGTTCATTATCAAATATCTGCTGAACCTCGAAAAATTCAACACCATCATTCCAGAATGGATTTTTCTCTGTGGTTTTGCACGATTGGAAAAACGCAGCAGCCATAAATAAAACAAAAATTATTTGCCTCATTTCGTTTATAAATTTCATATAAGCCAATATTTACTGGATTTTTTCATAATGCACCATATATCAGTTCTTTTCCTAATTCCATTAGTCTTTTACAAATTCTTTCCAATCCCGGCCCCCGGTTACCCATGCCAGGTTAAACCGGACATATAAATCACCGGTTGTCAGGTATATCAATCCTTCTGATGGGGTTCCGGGTCTGCCGGCAGCCAGATGGCTGTAGCCTCCGTTTTTATGAACCCATCTTTTTACCGGCCAGGTTTCACCGCCATCGAAGCTCACCCAAACGCAAATGTTTTTTCGTCCCGCTGTGCTATGCCTATCCGGGCTACCCCCGGGATCGTCGTTCATGCTAAAAAACAATATGTCATGCCCTTCCAAAATTAGTTTAGCAAGGCCTCCCTTGCAGCCATAAAAGTCGGGAGGGCCATCCGGGAGGTAATCGCATATTTTATGGTCTTTCCAGGTCTCACCTCCGTCGTAGCTCCAGGCAATATCCCGGTTTCCCATCCGGTTGTGGTTTCGCGAGTTGTAATAAATCCTTCCGTCTGATAATTCGACTAATGCAGCCTCACCAGTTCCTGCCACTGGAAAAGGAGCGCCTGAAAACCATGTTTTTCCGCCATCATCCGAATAAATAGCGCTGCTGTAATGTTTTGCATAATACATGGTATCATTGGGGGCTGCATATTCCACAAACACTCGTGCAGGAAGCAATAATCTTCCCTTATGCTCTCCAGAATGGAGAGTAATTCCTTCGTCGCAATTAATGAGCATGGGGTGCCAGCCATTCACATCTTCATGTAAAACAATTTCTTCTCTTTTCCAGGTTCTCCCGTTGTCTTTGCTCCAGTACAAAAAAGGTTCAGGTTTTCGTTGATGTCCTCCGGCATCGAGATTCAGAATGTCGCCGGTAGTTTCATCGAGCACCCTGCCCGGTCCCTGCAGATGAGGAATTGGCGCACCCCAGCTTTTACCGCCATCCAAACTTATGCGATCAGTTAAAACCGATCCATCCATGGCAACCATAATATATCCGCCCCAACCATTTTTTATGGAACCATTATAGATGTCAAATTTTTCAAAGATTTCTATAAACGGTTTATTTTGATCAGTTTCCTGCTCAATCTCAGTATTTTCACACCCTGATGAAAAAAACAAAACAAAATAAAAAAGAGTATTAAAGGTTGGCATGATTTTCATCTTAAAGGCCTGTTAACTTCATTTTTCCTGATTCATACATTGCCAAAATATTGCTTGTAGGTATATCATCCTGAAAGTTATGGGTAGGCCCCAGGAAATAACCACCCCCAGGGGACATAATCCTTATCATCCTTTCCACCTCCCTTTTCACCTCTTCCGGGGTACCATGTGGAAGAACATGCTGTTCATCTATTCCTCCCGAAAAAGCAACGCGGTGACCGAATTCACTCTTCAATTCTTCGGGATTCATACCTGCAGCTCCCACCTGCAAAGGGTCGATGACTTCAACCCCCGCATCAATAAAAGCGGGAATCAAATCGCGGATGGCGCCGCAGGAGTGCTGATAATAATGCGCTCCATATTTCATTGCCGTGCCCGCCATTTTTTGAAAAGCCGGCTGAAAGAACTGGCTGAAGGTATCCATATCGAACAAAAGCCCCTGCTGGGTGCCAAAATCATCTCCTATTCTGAAAAAATCTATTTTCCCCTTGCTGGCCGAGAAAATCCGGTCTATAAAAGCAAGTTGAAATTCCAGGATCTTATCAATGAGTGCCTGAAAAAAGACGGGGTTCATCAAGGGTTCGGTAAAACTGCGCTCATTGCCGATCAGCGGCTGGATGGGTGTTTGCAATATGCCTGGTGAGGCCGGACCGGGAGCCGTCATGATGGCATAGTCGGCATACTGGTCACATTGCTCCTCAAGCGTTGAAAAATCCCAGTCATCCACCGATGGCCATGGGTAGCCATCAAGCTGTCCGGGATCGTAAACTTCGCCCAGGGGATGCGCCACCTCGTTCCAGTATCCGGCTTCGTCACTGAACCGGGTGTATTTCCATTCCACGCCCCAGATGTCCCTTTTGTGCCCATTGGGCAGATGTAATGGGTTTCCGGCATATTTGGGTTCCACCCACCTGAAATCGATATCGAGGTACCTGAAAAGATTCTCATCGGCAGCCAGGCTCAAATCCTTTTTCAACCTGGCACGGACTTCCGGGACATCGCGGTACATGAACGGCACCCTGTCGGTTGGCTGGTGGTTAAGAGATTTTAATACCCGTTCTTTATGTGTCATTTAAAATTCCTCTATTCCGTTGTTAAAACTATTCTAGATCATCAAATTGGCGCCAGTGATACAATTGGCCCGGAACACCAACTTCCCGTCATTGCTATCTTCGCGCATCACGTTGAATTGCACCCACGGGCCATCCCCATCATGCGGACCAAATCATTCACTTACCTTTTATCAGGAAATAATATCTCATCTAAAGGTATGCTTTCAAAAACCATATCCGCCCTGCTTCCTTCATATAATATTCCAATTGTTTGTTCATTTACAGAAGTTAAACAAGAATAACCCCGGCTGTTCCCTTCATCCAGCAGCATCCAGAATTCTTCAGGCCAAGTTTTCCCATCATCCAGGCTCACTTTGATGGTCATGTGGTGGCGGCCGGTTTTAGTATTGGGGTTTGAGAAAAGGAGGATACTTTTTTCTTCCCCGTTTTCATGATAAACATGTTTATGAATGGACGCCATACAGGTAGATTCGATCAGCGCCGAGCGGGAAGTGGGGTGTTCTTCCCAGGTGTTCCCCAAATCCTTTGTGGTCACCACTACCCTTCCGTTTCCGGTACCCTGGTTATTCCGGTTGGGGTTATATCTGGCATTCAGCATCAGGGAGCCATCCGACAGCTGGACAACCATATTCTCTGTGGTGTTTTTGAAAGCGGGGGAACTGGTAATCCAGTTATCCCCGCCATCTATGCTAAAGGTAATATTTGAAAAT